>JBAMLQ010000097.1:0-1963 GCA_039793505.1 Candidatus Micrarchaeia archaeon | reverse complement strand
TAAGTCTGAAAGCATAGGAGAAATGAGGCTTTTCTGAAATATATCAAGAGGAATTGTGCTTATTAGATGCTCGTAGCTGATTTCCTCATTATTTGTTAGCCTTACTTTGTGGTGCTCTATATAAACAGCACTTATCTCGCCTTCCACCTTAGTAAATTTGTCTTTTATGTGGTTGTCCAGAGCATTCAAAAGCTCACTATACTTTTTGTTGACCATTTTCTGGCTGTAGTAAAAATGCTTAATGTTGCCTTTTAGCTTCTCTGCAGGTGTGCTACCATCATAAACCTTTTCATAATATGCTTCCCTTATCTCGTCGCTAACCTCGCTGCTTGCTTTATTTCCTTTAAGAAAGCCTATCTTAACCTTTCTGCGTGTATGCCACGAGTGCTTACCTAATATGCCGAGCTCTTCAAGAAGCCTTCGTGTCTTATTTCCTTTTTTGTATCGAAGGAAAATGTAGTCGTCTCTAACACCATAGTTGCTGTTAAAGTCTTCATGCCTCGCAACAATTGTTATCGTTTTATTCGGAAGCTCCTTTAATAGCCTGTAGGCTGCATATCTCGCTGTGAAGCCGTAGCCTAAAATCAAGACATCTGTCTGCATAAGCTCACTTACTTGCTTTCTTTGCTAAATATAAATACTTTATTAACTCATCAAAAACCTTAGGATCTTTGGCAATTTCAAGCATAGCCTCTTTTATCTTCTCTTCTTCCTTCTGCTTGTTTAAGGCTTCCTGCTCATTCAAAGGCATTCCGCAGCGTGCACAGTAAAGATTCGTTGCTGGGTTAACATAACCACACCTTGCACAAGCCTTTTCTGTTGCCTGCACTATAACTCTTTCTGGTGGCTTCTTGCCTATCGCCCTTAGGTAGTTATCATCAAGGTCTCTGCCTGATAAATGAACATAAACACTTGGCATATCGCTACTTCTGCTCCAGCCAAAGAACTGCCTCATTTGAGGCTCTGTTAGCTTATTAGCGAGGTTAGTTGCCCTGCTATGCCTAAATAAGTGAGGGTGAATGTGCTTGTTTATTCCTGCTCTCTGTGCTGTAAGCCTTAGCATTTTAGTTATCGCTGCTCCTGTAGTCTTCTTCTGCAAATTTCTCCATGTGCCTTCCGACACGAACAGAGGATCTTCTGGCTTTGCGTTCTCTCGTAGCTGAAGATAAGAAGCAAGATAAGGAACTGCGAAAGCAATAGGTATCTTTCGTGAGCCTGTCTTGCCTACTACTGTAATATGTGCGAGCTCGCCTGATAGCTCAAGGTCGCTTATCTTGAGGTTTAGAAGCTCGCCTATTCTTATTCCTGCATCCCATAAGAGAGCAATTATGGCTTTATCTCTTAATGTCGATGCAGAGTTAATTAACCTCTTAATATCGTCTTCAGTAAGCATTTCTGTAGGTAGCTTCTCCTTGTTTCTTGACTTATACTTTATCCACGCAACTTGTGGTGGATTTGAAACTCCATCACCTAGCGCATACCTGAAAGCAAGTTTAACACTCATAAAAAGCCTGCTTCTTTTATAGTCTGAAAGGCTCTTGTCCGCAATCACCTTGGCTACAACTTCTTCTACCTCCCTTTTGGTTATCTCCTTAAAGTCCTTTTTGGGATCTGGCAGGTAAGTGAAGAACCACTTAATAAATCTAAAGTGCCTAAGGAGAGCAAACTCTTGGGTTTTAGGAACTAAGGTATAAGCCAAGTTCAGTAAGGCTTCCTTATTTCCTGCTGTTGTGTTAATGCTGTTTATAAGTTCCTTAGCTTTCTCAATCGACGAAAGCTCCGCTACTCCTTTATCTTTTCCAACCATAGGAATCATCTTTTACCTAACTCCACAATCTTGGAGTTAAGTATATATTATATCAAAAAGTATTTAAAGGTTATGGTGTGGGCTTTTAACTTAAAAATAAGAGCCCCAGGAGGGGATTGAACCCTCGGCCTCCTGTTTTCTTGTTCTTGCTTAAGC
>JBAMLQ010000096.1:0-1967 GCA_039793505.1 Candidatus Micrarchaeia archaeon | reverse complement strand
AGGCCTATGTGAGCCCTCATAGAAAACCTGCAAAGAGTGCACTGATTGGAGGAGCCATTACAGCCGTTATAGGTGCCATCTTGGTATATAGTGCATTTACTGTTACAGCAATGATGGGCTTCGGCCTGCTTGGCCTTGGTCTTGTGTACCTTGGTGGGTTTGCACTGTTTGTCGGCGCAATTGAATGGGCTGTTGCAAAAATTGGCGAAGCATATCATAATCGTAAGACCAAAAAAGAGGAAGAAAATGAGGAAGAAAATGAAAAGGAGAAAAAGAAAATTCCAACTTATTTCTCTAAAAAGAAGAAACAAAATCCAAACTACATAGAAAAGGGAGAGGAATAGATTTTTGGCGAAAGGGCTAAAAGCCCTTATTCCTTTTTCTTTTTATGCAGAATCAGGTAATATTTGTAAATTACGGAGAGCTTTGGCTGAGGGGCAAGAACAAAAAGAATTACATAAACCAGCTTAAGAAAAATCTCGCCTCGCTGCTTGAGGGAGAAGCGTATAATCTCGAATCTAAATATGACAGGCTCATCATAAAACCAAATGGGAGTCCAGGCAGCATAATGGAAAAGCTCTCTTACCTTTTTGGCATAAGCAAATACGGCCTGGCATACGAGGCCGAGCCCGACATTAACTCGATAAAAGGCATTGTTAAGCTTGCTCTTTTGTCCAGCAACTGCAAACGCGTCAAAATAAATGCCCACAGGTCATACAAGGGATTCAGCTTCAATTCGATCGACATAATAAAAGAAACAGCAAAATTGGCTAAGGAAATGGGCATAGAGCCATCGCTTCACGAATATGATCTTGAGCTCTTTATAGTGGTTACAAGGGAAAAGGCATATATCTATTCCGAAACTGGAAAGGGACTTGGTGGGCTTCCTGTTGGAAGCAGCGGGAAGGGAATAGTTCTTCTTTCAGGGGGCATAGACTCACCGGTTGCGGCATGGTTTGCAATGAAGCGCGGAGTGGTTCCTATATATCTGCACCTCCACCAATTCAGCGATATTAAGCTTCTTGAAGGCAGCAAGATGGAGGAGCTCGTATCTTTGCTTTCAAGATTCTCAAAAGGGTTTAATGCTAAGATATACTATATCCCTTCTCACTATTTTTCGCTTGCCGTATCTTCTGGCCGTTCAAGAAGGTATGAGCCTATTCTCATGAAGGCTTTCCTCTTCAAAGTGGCCGAGAAGATAGCAAAAATAGAAGGCGCCCAACTAATATTTACTGGCGAGAGCCTTGGGCAAGTTGCCTCGCAAACGCCCAGCAACATCGCTTCCTCGCAGGTACTTTCAAAGATGCCTATTTTGAGGCCCCTAATAGGATTCGACAAAGAGGAGATAATAAGCTTTGCAAAGAGGATAGGCACATATGAAATCTCCATAAAGCCTTATCCTGACGTATGCTCGCTCAATGTGAAAAATCCTGCAACAAGCTCAGAACCCTCTGAGATAAAGAGGCTCCTCAGAGAGATAGAAATTGCTAAGGTAGTAGAGAAAAGCCTTAAAGAAGCTGTAGTAAAGGTTTTATAGTTTTATAGCAAAATATAAAGGAAGATGGAAAAGTATATATAGAGTTGAGACATAATATCAGTAAATATTCGAGCGATCATGCTGAAACAAAAAAGGTGAAACAATGGCCGAAGAAGAAAAGAAAGAATCAATACCAGAAAATGTAATCTATGTTGGCAAGAAGCCAGCTATGAACTATGTCCTTGCTGTAGTGACACAGTTCAACAACGGAGCAAAGAAAGTGACAATAAAAGCCAGAGGCAACACAATTTCCAGGGCAGTTGACGTAGCAGAGATAGCAAGGAACAGGTTTGTCACAGACGTCAGGGTGAACAACATTTCAATAAGCTCTGAGGAATTGACAAACGAGGACGGCACAAAGTCAAAAGTAAGCGCGATACAGATAGAGCTTTCAAAGTAATTGCTAATTTCTTTTTTCTTTTTATTCCAC
>JBAMLQ010000095.1:0-2007 GCA_039793505.1 Candidatus Micrarchaeia archaeon | reverse complement strand
TCATCACATATTCCCCGCAATATAACTCCCTTGGAATGTGCAATCCGCCGCCAAGTGCACTTTTCCAGCCCCCAACATACAATTGCAACATCTATGGCAACAACGGGCTCTCTCAAACATGCAGCCCCATTACAACTCCATCAGGCATAATAACTCAGTGGTGCATACCTGCATTTGCTAATGGCACTGGAACATGTACATCGCAAATAGGACTTATGGGCATAGCAACTACAAACCAAAATGGCGGTTTCTCATTTACAGCAAATGCCTGTGGGATTGGGAGCGCCTCTATAACAGCCACATTCTATGGCTATCCTTACAATGAGCCTATAACAGTAAACCAGCCCTACCTTGCGAACTCAGCGCCGTTGGTATATAATTATTATGGTAGCCCTGTCAACACCAAACCACCTATGGCAACATTCCAAGTTGTGAACTATACATGGTCGCCCAACCAGGCTACGGTAAGCCCAGTCACTTTGGGCCTTGCAGAACTTTCCTATGGAAACATAACCATATGGGATATAGCCGGGCTTGCAGTTATATCTCTCCTTATATCTTACATCCTGCTCAAGAAAGGTTAGCTTTTTATATCAAAAACAACATCATTTTATTGATGATGTACATACTGCTCTCGCTAGGGGCAATAAATGCATTCATACCATTGATAATAATACTCATCTTAGTAGTAGCTGCCGCAGGCTTGATGCGCGGCTACAACATATTCGCAATGTTCGGCATACCAGCATTGCTTGTAAATGAAAGGGGAAGCTTCGCAAGAAAAAATGCAGCAGCTTCAACAGCAGCAGTAAGAAAGGGCTCTAAAACAGGTGCAGCATTTAATAAGCTGGGTGGCCAAGCGCATAAATATGCGAATAAAGCGGCTTTACAAGCCACAACATTTGGAAAGATATATGCTAATCAGCTTAGACTTGCAAAGCAATCAGGATTGAGTGGTTCGCAAGCAGCTAAAGCAGCATATTATAGAGCCCGCACTGAGATGCTTAGAAACCATATGAAAGATGTAGATGAAAAGCTGCAAGACTTAAACAAAAGTTTGACCGACATACAGAAATCCCCTGCATTCCAAAAAAATAAAAATCTAGTTGATACCTTGATGAAGACTCAGTCGTCTCCACTTAAGGGTGCATCAATGGCTTCATCTTTTCAATATATTCCTTCGCCTTCTGGCGGCTCTAAGTATGTTCAATTTGATACCGCTGCTACTTCTCACTCAATGCAAAACGTCGAGAGAATATTATCTAAGGGGTATGGCAGCGGCATAGACTACAAGCAGGATTTTATAAAAGCAGAAGCTGAATACAATAACTACATGCGAAATGCAAATAACGTGCTAAAAAGCGCCAATGAACTTAGCAATATGATAAAAAAAGAGATCGCAAAAGAAACTTTATCACAAATAAAGTCAAATAATCCTGTCGGAGGAATAAAGATGGCGGTAACAGCGCATAAAATTCAAAAGAATCCTTTTGCTATTGCTGGTACGCCGTATCTAAATTCCGTGAATTCAGGTTACGATAAATTTTATCTTTCAAAAGCTTCTACTGATTTTGAAGTAAACGTTAAAAGGCTAAAGGCATCCTTAAATAAAGAAGTAGCTGGAAACCCCCCAAGTAAAGCTTTACCTTCACCTGCGCCGTCATCTCATTATCCATAAATAGGAACAAAAAATAAAACAAAAATTACTCTTCGCCTTCGTCTTCGTCTCCGTCATCGCCGAATTCGCCTTCATCTTCGTCGTCTCTCCATTCATCGCTTTCTTCTTCGTCTTCGTCTTCATCATCTTCAGCCATATCAACACCTAAGGCTTTTCGCCTCTTGTGAATTGATTAACAAAAATATATATAAATCTATCTCTCCTCTTGGTTAACTTTGCGAAACTCTGAATTTTTATGTAATGATTTTATATTTATCCGTAAAAAATCTTTCTATGGGCTCGTGGCTCAGTAGCAGAGCGTCCGCTTTGCAAGCGGAAGGTCGCGGGTG
>JBAMLQ010000094.1:0-15843 GCA_039793505.1 Candidatus Micrarchaeia archaeon | reverse complement strand
TCTCGACCTACGGCTTATAAGACCGCCGCTCTAACCAGGCTGAGCTACGAGCCCTCTATTTATTCTTATAAGATATAAATTTATAGCTTACTTATTTATATTTAATTCGATTTGATTTCCCCTATTTGTTGATTGAATGGACCTTGGAGAAGGTTTAAGGAAGGCAATCGCCAGGCTCAAGGGCGCGACAATAATAGATTCAAAGACAATAAAGGAATTCAACAAAGAGCTCCAGAAGGCGCTTTTGAGCGCAGACGTAGATGTAAAGCTAGTCTTTGAGCTTACAAAAAGGATAGAAGACGCGGCGCTTCACGAAGAGGTGCCTCCTGGCGTATCGCAAAAAGACTTCATACTAAACAAGGTCTATGAGGAGCTCGTAAGACTCATGGGCTCAAAATATGAGCCAGAGATAAAGCCGAAAAGGATCTTATTGCTTGGCATCTATGGCTCGGGAAAAACTACTACAGCAGCAAAGCTTGCTAAGTTTTACCAGGATCGCGGGCTAAGCGCAGGCCTGATATGTTGTGATGTTTCAAGGCCTGCAGCATATGAGCAATTAGAAACGCTTGCAAAGCAGGCAGGCGTCGCATTTTTTGGCATAAAGGGGGAGAAGGATGCCGCGAAGATAGCAAAGGCTGGGGCAGAGGCGCTAAAGGACAGGAAAATATTGATATGTGATTCAAGCGGAAGAAACGCCTTGGACAAAGAGCTTACAGAAGAGCTTAAGCGCGTCGCAAACGCATTCAAGCCTGATGAGAAGCTTCTTGTGGTCAATGCAGACATAGGCCAAGTTGCAAGCAAGCAGGCGAAGGAATTCGATGATGCAGTCAAGATAAACGGGGTAATAATAACAAAGCTTGACGGCTCAGGAAAGGGCGGAGGCGCCCTGAGTGCAGTCGCAGCGGCAAATGCAAGGGTAACGTTTATCGGCACAGGAGAAAAGCTAAATGCGCTGGAATTATATGATCCAAACAAGTTTGTCGGAAGGCTTCTCGGAATTCCAGATATAGAGGGGATTGTATCTACTGTGCAGGAGGCGATAAAAGAAGCAAACATAAAGCCTGAAGAAGTGAACATAGAGGAGCTTAACTTCGAGACTTTCTATACGCAGTTGAAAGCGATGTCAAAGATGGGCCCGCTCAAGAATATGCTCAACATGCTCGGAATCGTCGATGCACCGAAAGAAGTAATAAATCAGAGCGAGGAGAAGATGAAGAAGTACAAGGCAATAATCTCCTCTATGACAACCGAAGAAAGAAGGAATGAAAAGCTCATGCACGATTCAAGCAGAATAAGGCGTGTTGCGAAAGGAAGTGGCACAACAGAGAAAGATGTGAGGGAACTGCTAAGCGACTTCGCCAAGATGAAAAAGCTTCTTAATGTGTTCCAAAACGATAGAAATTACAAAGGAATAGCATCAAAATTCAAAGGATTAGACTTTACAAAGCAATAACAAAAAACAAAACAACAAAACAACAAACTTACTTACCTCTTCTTTTTCTTTCCCTTTGTTTTCTTTGCCATTTCATTCACTTCTAAATGTTTTTAGTATTATTTGTTCAAATATTTAAATTGAATATCCAATGCGTTATATTGCAGTAAATTTATTTTTACTTTGATCTAATTTTGGGAGTGGCATGGAGGATGAAGAGCTCGAAAAAAAGCTTGAAGAACTGAAAGAAGAGTATTCAAATACAAAGTACAACAAGGCCACTGACAAGCATCTCGGCCTGCTTCGCGCAAAAATAGCAAAGATAAATAGGGCGCTTAAGTCAAGGAAGAGGAAGCATGGAGTTGGATTCAGCGTTAAGAAATCCGGAGATGCGACAGTAGCATTGGTCGGATTCCCAAATTCAGGAAAATCTTCTCTGCTTAAAGCCCTTACAGGCGTGGATTCAAAGATTGCTAACTATGCGTTTACAACAGTCAATCTGATACCAGGCATGCTCGAATACAAAGGTGCAAAGATTCAGATCTTCGACATACCTGGGCTCATAGAAGGTGCACACGAAGGAAAAGGAGAAGGAAGCAAAGTCGCAAGCGCCATACGCGTCGCTGATCTTTTGCTCATAATCCTTGATGCAACAGACTATGCCAAACTTGATACCCTGATAAAGGAACTCTATTTGCTTGGAATCAGGATAGGAAGCCCCAAGCTAAAAATAGAAGAAGAGGCAAGCGGGGGCATAATGATAGTATCAAACGGCCATGCCGTACCAGACGAGAAGGAAATAAAAGAGGTCTTAGAGGGATTCGGAATATATAATGCAAATATAGTTTTTCTTGAAAATTCAACGCTTGGCGACATAATAGAAGCTGCATCAGGCTCAATCTACATTGATGCAATAATAGTTCTAAATAAAGTCGATCTTTTAAGCGACTACAATTCAATAGCAAGAATTATTGAAGAGAAAAATAAGATAAAGGTTGTGCCCATAAGCGCACTTAACGAATTTAATCTTGAAAAATTAAAGGAAGAGATATTCTTGAGCCTCAAATTGATCAGGGTTTACCTCAAACCCAAATCGAGCGAAGACAAAGGGGAGCTTATGATACTGAAAGAAGGGAGTACTGTCTTGGATGCCGCAAGGAAAATACATTCTGAGGTTGCAAACACAATGAAATTTGCATATATAACAGGGCCTAGTGCCAAGTTTAGGAACCAGAGGGTTGGGAAGGGGCACATTTTGAAGGATGGCGACTTCATTACAATCGTTGAGAAATAAACTTTTATAATTGTGCAACCTATTAATACTGATTTTATGATCAAATATTGGGAGTTTGAAGATGCTCCGCTCAAGGAGAAGATGAAGAACCCAAGTGTGAGGGAGCTTGCCAAAATCTATTTTGAAAATGACACAAAGGCATATAGGTTTGCAAAAGCCCTCACCGAAGTAAAGAAGCATGGCGAGCTTAGGCTAAAGGACTGCGGCAAAGAGCTCCCTATAGCGACATGGAAGCGCTACCTTGATTTCGGAGTAACAGTTGGCATACTAAAGCACGAGAACAATGCTTACTCCTTTACTGACAGATACTCAAAGCCTCTAAGAAACATCGCGACTTACATAAAATCATGGATAGAGTCACAAAGCACAGAAGATGTAGAAAGCCTCTTTGCGAATGCAAAACTCGAAAAGCAGCAAAAAAGAGGAGGGAAAAGCACGGTGCAAGAAGAAAGCGTAGGCGAAAGCACAGAAGGAGGCGATATATCACCAGAAGATGAGAAGAAAGAGGGTGAAGACCCTACTTATAGTGCCACTTGACGCCTTCCTTTGTGTCCTCTATTATTATGTTGTATTTTTCTTCTATCTCTTTCCTTATTGAGTCTGCTTTTTCAAAATTCCTTTCCTTCCTTGCAGCTTCTCTTTCTTCTATAAGTTTTGCTACCTCTTCGGGCAATTTCTTTTCTTCAAGTTCCCTCCTGAATTCTAGGCCAAGTATTGAATCGAAATCAAGCATAATCTCTATTGCGTGCTTGGCTTCGCTTGCAGTGACCTTATCCTCGCCAATGCGCCTATTTTCATAGCTTATAAGGGCATGCATGCCTTTAAGCGCCCCTGGAGTATTAAGGTCATTGTTCATCTCGTCAAAAAACTCTTTGCGGCATTTCTCCAGCTCTTGCGCCGCTTCCTTGTCTTCTTCTCCATCCCTTTTTATCGCGTTAAGATTCCTTAGGAAGTTGTATATGCTGCTGAGAGTCTTTGCTGAATTATCTAGGGCCTCAAACGTAAAGTTCTGCTGGCTCCTGTAGTGGCTTGAGAGCAGGAAAAACCTAAGTGCAAGCGGAGAATAGCCTTTATCAATAATATCTTGCACTGTATATACATTTCCAAGCGACTTTGCCATCTTCATGCCGTTTACTGTAAGAAATGCGATATGCACCCAATAATTTACAAACTTCTTTCCTGTTGCAGCCTCAGACTGGGCTATCTCGTTTGTATGGTGGATTGGTATATGGTCTATGCCTCCGCAATGGATGTCAAAATGCTCGCCAAGATATTTCATGCTCATCGCACTGCATTCTATATGCCAGCCAGGGAATCCGCGACCCCATTCCGAATCCCAGACCATCTCTTTTTCTTCTTCTTTTGCAAATCTCCATACAGCAAAATCAGTTATATTCCTAAGCCCCGCAGCCCTCTCCACCCTGGCTCCGGCCTTAAGGTACTTGTTTAGCTGTTCAAAGCCCATTCCTGTAAGCTCGCCGTATCTCTTGAACTTTGATGTATCATAATAGATTCCTGTTGAGACTTTGTAGAGGTAGCCTTTTTCATCAAGCTTTTTTATAAGCTCAAGCATCTCTTTGATGTGCTCTGTCGCCCTTGGCATTACATCAGGCATTATCACGTTAAGCCTTTTGAGGTCTTTTACAAAGGCGCTTTCATAGAAGCGCGCCACGTCATATGCACTTTTGTGCTCTTTCTTTGCCTCAAGCTTTATCTTGTCTTCACCTATACTTGCATCTCCAACCAAATGCCCCACATCTGTTATATTCATCACGTGCTTTACATTGTAGCCGTTGTGAATAAGAACTCTCTTTAAAATATCTTCCTGTATGTAAGTGCGCATGTTTCCTATATGCGCAAACCAATAAACAGTTGGACCGCAGGTATAAAGTCCCACCTTACCTTTCTTTATGCTTCTAAAGGTCTGGACCTTGCGCCCAAGAGTATTATAAATACGCATAGTCTCCTACTTTAAACTATACTTTGGTTTACGACAATGCCTGGTGTCTCAACAGGGATACGACTCTGATAAAAATCACCAACTGCTATATAATCAAGTCTATTGACTACAGTGCCAACAACATCAGCAACCACTCTGACACTTACATTCTGGCACATGAACATTGCAAGAGGTATGCTTGCATTCTCGAACTGGCTTGTAGGATAAAGATTGCCAGGCGCATTGTATGTATTGTAATGTGCTATAATGACGGGCTTGCCATCCTTTATTATTTCTACATAAAGCTGCGAGTCGTACGGAGAAATTATTCTAAAGTTCAAGTAAGGAAGTACAACTTTGAAAGGCTTCGAAGTAAGGTTGCCTTGCTGTATAACTAATCCACAATGGAATGTTGTGGCAAAGAAGTTTCCATTGTAACCTTTCCATGTAGTATTATAATAGCATGTATTCTGGTCCGCCCAGGATATATTCAAAGGTGCGTTTCCAAATCCATATCCTGTTACATTCCATCCGTAATAACTACCCAATGAAAAATTGCCGTTAAGCAAAGGAACAGTGGCATTTGGAGACAGGCAACTGCCTGAAGGTATTGTAGTCGTTGTAGGTATAGTGGTAACATTCTTTGTGACATTTATTACATTGCTTGGAATTGTTGTAGTAATCGAAGTTCTTACTGTTGTAGTAGGTTTTGTAGAGACGCCCCAGTGAAGATACCAAACGGCGAATACTGCAGCTATAAATATACCTATAATTATGTAAGCGAGTATCCCTTTATGCATTCTAGCACCAAATAAATTTGCTTCTCAACATATAAAAATCTTAATATATTAAAAAGAAATACAAGATAAGAAGATTGCAATCCCTTTGGATGAAAAATCCGCCATGAAAAACACAAGTCCCGCTAGATAAGTATTTAAAAACTCATTAAGTATATATCTTTGCATATTTTGGTGTTTCAATGGGAAGTATACCTAGAAAGTGGAAAAAGAAAGGAAGAATGCGCTGGAAGTGGGTAAAGAAAAGGAGAAAGAGGCTGAAGAGGGCGCAGAAGAGAAGAGTTGGCGAGCTCTAATCTGTTTGCAGCGTTCTTGTTTTGTATCTTCCCCTTTTTTCTATCTCATTGAGCCTTTCTTTTATTTTTTTGCCTTCTTTTGCATATCTTAGATAAGAGGTTTCAAGCTCTTTGTACTGTGCCGTAGCCAACGATCTCTTCATAAGCAGCAGGTCTATAGCTTTTTCTTCCATGCTTTTTGTTATCTCTGCTAAGCCGAAATCTATAACGTAAGGTGCGCCATTTGATACTATTATGTTTGCCGGAGTAAAATCGCCATGCGAAACATTCTCATTGTGCATCTTTGCAAGCATCTTTCCTACTTCGAAAAGTATCTCTTTCTTTTTCTTTATATCCCTTAGCAACGCACCTTTTATGAACGTCATGTAAATCGAAAATTTTCCCACACCAACAAGTCTCGGTGCCGCAACCCCTGCATGCTCCATTCTATAAAGTATCCTCGCTTCATTTTTTGTTCTGGCAGATCTTATCTTCTCGTCAAGCAGCTTCTCCCTATATACCTTCTCAAGCCTTACCTTTGCAATAATATTGCTGCCCCAGATGTTGCACAAGTATATCTTTGCTTCTGCTCCCTCGCTTATAAGCTTCATGGCACCACCGCGCGTTCTATCCTATATCTTTGCTCTATACCACATTCTTCGAGTTTGCTTGCATATCCATTTTCTAGAAGCCTCTCAGCAACGTATGCTATCATCGCCCCATTGTCCGCGTTGAATTCATTAGGTGCGTAGCCGAATTTTATACCATGCTCCTTTGCTACCAATGAGAGCATTTCCTTTAGCTTGTTGCTCTGCGCAACCCCGCCACATACGCACAGCTCCTCGCTTTTTGTTAAAAGGAGAGCCCTCTCTGTTGCTTCGCAAATCATTGCGTAGGCATTTTCCTGTATTGAGTAGCAAAGATCCTCTTTTTTTACCTTTCCTATAAGCTCGGTTGCTCTTGTAAGAAGTCCTGTAAATGCAAAATCCATGCCCTTTACAGTGTATGGCAATTCTATGTATTTGCCCCCAACTGCTTCTTTTTCCACGCTCGAGCCCCATGCAGGATCTAGCTTCAAGCTCCTTGCAAAAGAATCAAGCATGTTCCCTACGCCTATGTCAAGGGTTTCTCCCAATACTGCATAGTGTCTGTAAGGCCTTTTGGCAAGCTTGAGTATCTGCGAATTTCCACCACTTACATAAAGAGCGAGTGGGTCTTCTAGCCCAGCAATATGTTTTGTTATCTCAATATGTGCAACCCCATGGTTTACTTGTGCAATAGGTATGTTCAGCGTCTTGGAGAGTGTTTTTGCAGCCAGCTCGCCTACCTGCAAGCATGGGCCAAGCCCAGGCCCCCTAGTATATCCAACCCCTTCAACCTCTTTCAATTTTACTCCTGCCTTTTCCAGTGCAGCGCTTATCACATTGCCTGCATTTTCAATATGGAACTCCGCCACCTTAGCGGGTATCATGCCCCCCTTTCCTACGTTGTAGGAAGACTTCTCATTTGCAAGGATCTTTCCGTTATCTACAATTCCCACGCCAAACGTATGTGCGCTGCTTTCTATTCCAATTACAAGCATAACATCACTACATAGTGCAAAATAATTTATTATCCTTATTTCTTCAGTCCAACGATATGTTGCAAAATATTTTTATAAATATACTTGCTAAATTTAAATGTTGTTTATGGGAATAGATGCGAACAAAATAATCGAAGATGTTGTGAAGTTCTTCAAAGAACAAAATGTAACATACCCTAAGTTCGACCCAAAAGAGAAGAAAATAAAAAACATAGAAATAGATTCTAATCTTATAAAGGCCTATCTCTCGCCTGAAAGCATTGCCGATGCAGTTTCATCTCTGAGCGAAGCCGTAGGCTTCAAGCTAAAAGAGTTGAAAAGGGAGGAAGAAGTCCTATTGATAGTATATGCACTTTATGGGGAGGCAATAGACGAGACAATAAACAGGCTAAGCAATATAAATCAAACAATCGACGCCTTGGACGAAGAAGAAGATATAGATTATACATTCGAAAAAAGGGTGCTCCAAAATGTCGTGGCAGACTGGCTTAGGGAGGGCACGCAGAAGGATATCAACAACATGATCAAAAAACTAAAGTGGGGAAAGGATATAACAGAAAATCTGTGCAATGTTGCAAGGGATGTTTTTTTTGATCTTGAAATTAACGAAATATTTTCAAACCTGGGCTACGGAAGCATAACAGATTATATCGATCTCATAGTGGATGAGCTCAAGGCTAGATCCAGCGAGTCCGACAACCAAAGGGGAGAAATGATAGGCAAGATAAACAACGAGATAAAGGAGTTCAACGACAAATACGAGCAGATCGCAAAGGCAGAGATAAAAGCCCTAGAGGATGAGCTAAGGAAAGATGATAATAAAAAGGATAAGCAGCTTGGCTACATAGGCTAGGCCTGGCTATGCGTAGTACTGACATCCTCCCCCACGAATAAATTTGTGGGGTTCCTTTCGGCTTGCCGCATTCATCCCACGATTGAAATCGTAGGCTTTCTGCTAAGTATTTCTGTAATTCCAGAACTAAATGTTTATAAATGTTTTTATTCAATATTATTAAAGCCTGTATGTGTATTCTTAGCGAGAGCTTATTTTAGGTGGATGCCTTGGTCGCAAAGAGAGAACATGTATTAGTTCCTATCCATGAGATACTTACCGAAGCAGAGGCCAAGAAGGTTTTGGAAAAGCTCCGCCTAAACAAAGACAACCTTCCTAAGATATTTGAGAGCGATCCGCAGGCCAAGAAGCTTGGCGCGAAACCTGGGCAGATTATAAGAATCTATAGAGAAGACCCACCCTTCCAGCAAAAAAACAAGTACGAATACTACAGGCTTGTAATAAAGGGTTGATTCATGGGAAGTGAAATACTTGAGGCATATCTTAGCTCAGTCTCACTAGTCCAGCAACAGATAGAGAGCTTCAACAGGTTCCTTGATTTCGGCATACAGAAAGTGATAAACAAGCAGGGGGCAATACAGCCCAACATAGAAGATTTCTCGCTAAAGCTCGGCAGGGTAAGGCTTGAAAAGCCTTCGATAATAGAGGCAGATAGCTCAAGGAGGAGCATAATGCCTAACGAGGCAAGGCTTAGGAATCTAACTTATGCCGCGCCTATTTTCCTTGAATTTATACCGGTAGTGAGAGGCATAGAAAAGGAGGCCTCTTACGGAGAGGTATTCATAGGAGAGCTGCCTGTGATGGTAAGAAGCAATCTTTGCCACATGAAGGGCATGGCAAGGGAGCAGCTCATAAAGAGTGGCGAGGATCCGGAAGATCCTGGCGGCTATTTTATAATAAAAGGGACAGAGCGTGTGCTCATAGGCCTTGAGGACCTTGCGCCCAACAGGATAATAACTGCAAAGGAGAAGGGCGGCTCAGAGGTAACAAGCAAGATCTTCTCCACAGTCGGTACATTCAGGGCAAGGTGTGCAGTTACAAGGAATCACAAGGGCCAGTTTTCTGTAAACTTTCCAAACGGGCCGAAGAATGCAGATCTAGTATTAATTCTAAGGGCACTCGGCATGACGCCACAAGAGATGCTGAATCAAGCAGAGCCCAGTGTTGTAAAGAACGACATGCTCTTCAATCTTGAGATAAGTGATGCAAAGGACATGGGGCCATCGGAAGCCATACTTGCAATAGGCAAGGCAACGGCGCCTGGCCAGGCAGAAGAATACCAGAAGAAGCGCGCCGAGACTGTGCTCGACAATTATCTTTTGCCACATCTTGGCATCGAGCCAGCTGAAAGGAAGGCAAAGGCAAAGTACCTTATAGAAGCAGCTAAGAGGGCTTCGCTTGTTGCGAACAAATATCTTAGGCAAGATGACAAAGACCATTATGCTAACAAAAGGGTGAAGCTTGCTGGCGACCTGATGGAAGAACTTTTTGCATATGCGTTCAAGTTCTTTGTAAAGGATGTGAAATACCAGATAGAGAGGACAAGCGCACGTGGAAGGAGAATGAGCATACAGACGATAGTGAGCTCCGATACACTCACCGAAAAGATACTTTATGCCATGGGCACAGGCACATGGGTTGCTGGCCAAACAGGCGTTTCGCAGGTGCTTGATAGAACAAACTATGTAAGCACGATTGCTCACCTCAGGAGAATAAAATCGCCCCTTGCAAAGAAGCACCCGCACTTCAGGGCTAGGGATGTGCATGGCACGCAGTGGGGCAAGATCTGCCCTTCAGAATCTCCAGAAGGTCAGGAGGTTGGGCTTACAAAATATCTGGCAATGATGGCGAAGGTTACTACAGGAGCTGACGAAGCATTCACCGAGGAGAAGCTCAAGGAGCTTGGGATAAAGAAGGATTAGGTGGTCTCTTGGCAAAGAAAATAAATGAAAAATGCTATGTCTACCTTAACGGAAGGATCATAGGCTATGTTGAAGACGGAGAGAAATATGCAAGCGAGATAAGAAGCGCAAGAAGGCAGGGTATTATTTCAGGCGAAGTAAACGTAGCCTATCTAAGAAAAGAGAATGTTGTTCATGTCAATTCAGATGTTGGCAGGGTAAGAAAGCCCTACATAGTAGTTGAAAATGGTAAGTCAAAGCTTACTCCTGACTTGCTAGAGAAGCTCAAGAACAAGGAGATAGACTTCAACTACCTTGTCAGGCGTGGCATAATAGAATACCTTGATGCAGAAGAAGAGGAAAACGCCCTCGTAGCATTTGAAGAGAGTCAGATAAACGAAAACACCACGCACCTCGAAGTCGATGTCGACTCAATACTAGGTTTTACATTGGGTTCAAGCCCGTATCAAGAGCACAACAGCGCCGCAAGGCATGCAATGAGCGCGAACTTCATCAAGCAGAGCGAAGGGCTTTACGCTACCAATTTTAACCTTAGGTTCGATTCAAGGTCATATGTCCTATTTTATCCGCAGGTTCCTCTCGTAACCACAGTCCCATACAAAGCAGCTAAGGTAGAAACGCATCCGAGCGGGCAGAATTTCGTTGTGGCGCTAAGCACATATTATGGCTATAACATGGCTGACGCTGTTGTTATAAACAAAGCAGCAGTTGATAGGGGATTGGGAAGAAGCATGTTCTACAAAACATATGCAGACGAGGAGAGAAGATATCCTGGCGGCCAAAAAGACTTATTTAAAATACCTCCGCCAACAGCCGAAGGCTATATGGGGGAGAGCGCCTATTCAAAACTTAGCGACGACGGCATAGTCGAACCTGAAACAAGGGTAGGAGAGGGCGATGTGCTTATAGGAAAGGTTGCGCCTCCAAGGTTCCTCGAAGAGCATATAGGTGCTACAGGCCTTGAGGAAAAGATAAGGGATGATTCCACCTCCTTGAAGGCAGGGGAGAGCGGCGTCGTTGACAGCGTTGTTATATCTGAAACGACAGGCGCTACGAAGATTGTAAAGGTGAGAGTAAGAAGCTTAAGAATACCTGAAAAAGGAGACAAGTTTGCGAGCAGGCACGGGCAAAAGGGAGTAATCGCTCTTCTTGTACCTCCTGAAGACATGCCTTTCACGAGAGATGGCATAGTGCCTGATTTGCTGCTTAATCCTCACAGCATTCCTTCGAGGCTCACATTCGGGCATTTGCTTGAAGAGCTTGCAGGAAAGGCTGCCGCTTTGTCTGGCAAGAAGATAGACGGAACACCGTTTGCAGAGAAAGGTAGCGCAAGGATAGAAAATTATGCGAAGATTATTGAGCAGCACGGCTTTGCAAGATATGGCGAAGAAATACTGTACGATGGCATTACGGGCGAGCCTTTCGAATCGGAGATTTTCGTAGGCATAGCATACTACAACAGGCTTTACCATATGGTAAGCAACAAGCTCCAGGTGAGGAGCAGGGGGCCCGTGCAAATATTGACCCACCAGCCAACAGAAGGAAAGGCAAGGCAAGGCGGTTTAAGGTTCGGGGAGATGGAAAGGGATGTGCTCGTTGGATATGGGGCAAGCCTCTTGCTGAAGGAGAGGCTTCTTGACCAGAGCGACAAGACAAAGGTGCTTGTCTGCAAGCGCTGTGGCAATATAGGCTACCATGATTACATAAAGAATGTCAACGTATGCCCTATATGTGGGAGCAACGATCTTGAGGAGGTGGAGATAAGCTATGCGTTCAAGCTCCTGCTTGACGAGATCAAGTCTTTGCACATCTTCCCTAAAGTAAAGCTGAAAGAGTGATATTTATGCAGGCTGAATCAATAGAATATATAAAATTTGGCGTTCTCTCGCCCGAGCAGATAAGGAAGCTCAGCGTGGCAAAGCTTACTGTGCCAGATACATACAATGAAGATGGCTATCCCATAGAAGGTGGCCTTCTCGACCAAAGGCTTGGTGTCATAGACCCTGGGCTTGTCTGCAAAACATGCGGCGCAAGGGCGAAGGTCTGCCCGGGCCACTTTGGACATATTGAGCTCGTAAGGCCTGTGATACACTCAGAGTTCGCAAAAGTAATCTACATGCTTTTGCAGTCAACCTGCCAGGAGTGTGGCAGGGTTTTGTTGAACGAAGACCAAATAGCTGATCTGAGAGAAATAATGAAGACCATTGTGGTGAGTGAAGGCGAAGAAGAGGGTGAGACTGACAAGACAAACGAGAAGAACCAAATACTGAAAAGGCTTAGAAGCATAAAGAAATGCCCTCACTGCGGCGCATTGCAGGAGAAGATAAAGTTCGAAGCGCCGACATACTTCTATGTAGGCGAAAGGAGGCTGAAGCCTGATGAGATAAAGGAAAGGCTCAGCAAGATAAGCGACGAAGATTTAAAGCTTCTTGGCATAGACCCCACAACAAGCAGGCCTGAGTGGCTCGTACTTACAAACTTGCTTGTGCCTCCTGTCAACGTGAGGCCTTCAATAACCCTCGAGTCTGGAGAAAGGAGCGAAGACGATTTGACGCACAAGCTTGTAGACATTATGAGGATAAATCAGAGGCTCGAGCAAAATATAAATGCCGGGGCTCCGCAGATTATCATTGATGACCTTTGGGAGCTTCTCCAATACAATGTCACTACATACTTCAACAACGAGGCGCCGGGAATACCTCCTGCAAGGCACAGGAGCGGAAGGGCTCTTAAGACACTAGCGCAGAGGCTTAAGGGAAAGGAAGGAAGGTTCAGATATAATTTAAGTGGAAAGAGGGTAAATTTCTCAGCAAGAACAGTAATATCTGTTGATCCGTACATAGACATTGACGAAGTCGGGGTGCCTCGCGAAGTAGCGCAAAGACTTACGGTGCCGTTTTACGTTACAGAGTGGAATATGGAGAAGGCGAAGGAGTGGCTTTCAAGGACAGAATACCCAATGGTTGTTGACATAATAACAAAAGACGGAAAGAGGAAAAGGATTGTTGAAGGGGCAAGGGAAGAGGTGATAAATTCAATATCGCCTGGAGACATTTTGGAGAGGCAACTTATTGACGGCGACATAGTAATATTCAACAGGCAGCCTTCGCTGCACAGGATAAACATAATGGCGCACAAGGTTAAGGTGCTGCCAGGAAGGACATTCAGGCTCAATTTTGATACAACACACCCTTATGGTGCAGACTTCGATGGAGACGAAATGAATCTTCATGTGCCCCAGACTCTTGAGGCACAAGCTGAGGCAAAATATCTGATGTGGGTTTCTAACCAGATTTTTTCGCCAAGAACAGGCGATGCTATAATCACAAACAACGAGGACGGCGTAACTGGTATGTACCTGCTTACAAAGGATTCAACAAGGCTCACAAAAAGGGAAGCAAGCGAGTTGCTTGCGCTTGCCGGAATATACGAATTGCCAAAGCCAGAGAAGGATGGGCGCTATGCAGGAAAGGAGATTTTCTCGATGCTTTTGCCAAAAGGGCTCAACTTTGAGCAGAAGATGAAAAATCAGACATTCAGGATTGTAAACGGCAAGCTTGTAGAAGGGGTGATGGACAAGTACACATATGGCAGGGCGAGCAAGCTGCTTGCAAAGATAGCTGCCGATTATGGTATAGATGCAGTGAGGGATTTCCTCAACAAGTCTTCGAGGCTTGCTGATGCATTTGTAACAAAAATGGGCCTGACTGTAGGCATAAAAGAGTATCTTGTTAGCAAGGAAATAGAGCAAGAAAGGCTCTCCATAATAGAGAGGACGTTCAAAAAGGTGAATGAGCTTATAGAAAGCTACAAAGAGAAAAAGCTTGAGCCGCTTGTAGGCTATACGCTCAAGCAGTCCCTCGAGAGGCTAATAATATCGGAACTCGATGTGGCAAGAGATGCAGCTGGCAACTATGTGGTTACACATAGCGAAGAAGATAATGATGTGGTCCTCATGGCGTTTGCAGGATCAAGAGGTAGCGTGTTGAATGTAGTGCAAATGGACATGCTTCTTGGCCAGCAATCTACCCAATCTGGAGGAAGAATAAAGAGGGGCTATTCTACTAACAGAGTATTGCCTCACATAATGCCAGGCGATATATCTCCGCCTGCAAGGGGTTTTGTAGTTTCTAACTATTTCTATGGCATGAGTCCTATTGATTTCTACATGCACGCTATAGGTTCAAGGGGTTCAGAAGTTTATAAGGCTTTGCTCACAGCAAGAAGTGGCTATCTTTACAGGAGAATGAGCAACGCTTTGCAGGACTTTTATGTCGATTATGACTTGAGCGTGAGAGATGTGCACGGCAAGCTTGTCCAGACAATATATGGCGGCGACGGACTTGATCCTATAAAGGAGAGAATACATGAAATGCAGAAGAGTGAGTAAATGGAGAAGAAAGAGCTAAAAGAAAATTTGGTGCAGCCTGGCGAACCAGTAGGCGTGGTCGCAGCACAGTCAATAGGCGAGCCAGGAACGCAGATGATTATAGGTTCATTCCACCTTGCAGGTATAGCATCAAAGATGGCAACAGCCGGCTTGCCAAGGATGGTTGAGCTTGTCGACGCAAGAAAGAAGCCAGCATCACCTCTCACATACATCTATCTTGATGAAAAGATAAAGAATAATTTCGAGAAGGTAAGTGAGCTTGCAAAAAAGCTCAATGAGGTGAAGATGTCAGACCTGGTAAGGCATGCCGTTGAAAATTTTTCAAAAAGTGGGATAACGTTCATAATGGACATGCAAAGGCTCGATGCAAATGAGCTTACCCTAAAAAATGTTGAATCAAAAATAAGCAAGCTCATGAAGCTCGATGCATATTCAGAAGGCCACAAAATAATAATAAATTTGCACAAGAAGGATACAAAGCTCATAAGGGAAACAGTTGTAAAAATAATGAATCTTACAGTAAGCGGCATAGAAGGTGCAGGCACGTGTGTGATCCAGCAGGATAAGAAGAGCGGCGAATATTACATCCTCTCCGACAGCGGCAACATAACGCCATTCATGAACATAGAAGGCATTGACATAAGCAGGATCTATACCAACAACATATTCGAGATGTACAGGGTGTTTGGAATAGAAGCAGCGAGGAACACACTCGCCAATGAAATAATTAGCACACTTGACCAGCAAGGCATAAGCGTTAGTTCTAGGCACATACTCTTGCTTGCAGATGCTATGACACACAGTGGAGAGATAAAGAATGTGGGCAGGCATGGTCTTACAGGAGAGAAGAGATCCGTCTTTGCCAGAGCTGCATACGAGGAAACAGTCAAGCATCTGATAAATGCAGCAGCCTTCGGTGAAGTTGACTTGATGAAGGGGGTAACAGAGAGTATACTTGTCGGCAAACAGATAGCCTTGGGTACGGGTACGGTGAAGCTGGCAATCAAGAAGGAGGACCTTGCAAAGATAAGTAAAAAGGAGAAAGGGAAAGATAAATAATGTTTGTTTGACTTAATTTATCTTTGTTGAATTATTGGTGAAGGAAATGGCGCAAGAAAGACCTTTTGACCTGCTCAACAAATCTATTGGGCAGCAAATCTTAGTGAGATTGAAGAACAACACAGAGATACGGGGGAGGGTAACCTCTTTTGACGTGCACATGAACATAGTGCTTGAGAATGCCGAAGAGCTTGAAGACGGCAATCTCAAGGCAAAGCTCGGCACCATATTACTGAGGGGCGGCAACATACTCTTTATTTCGCCAGTAATGTAGATGCTTTGGTGGGCTCCTGGCGCAAT
>JBAMLQ010000093.1:1512-2037 GCA_039793505.1 Candidatus Micrarchaeia archaeon | reverse complement strand
GAAGAGGTTATATTGAAGGCTATAGAAAATGCAGTAGCGAAAGGCGCAAAAGAGATAGAGCTTACTTCGCAAGATACCGGGGCATACGGCTTGGACAGAAAAACAAACATAGCAGAATTGCTCAATAAAATTGTGGATATAGAAGGAGAATTTAGGATAAGGGTAGGCATGCTTAACCCGGAACACCTACACAGATATTTTGACGATTTGATTGAAGCTTATAAAAGCGAAAAGGTTTACAAGTTCTTCCACCTGCCTGTCCAATCAGGAAGCAATAAGGTGCTAAGAGAGATGCAAAGGCGCTATACTGTAGAAGAGTTCCTAAACTATGCAAATGAGATAAGAAAAAGGCTTGGTGCAAGCATCGCCACAGACATTATAGTCGGCTATCCGACTGAAAGCGAGGAGGACTTTGATAAGACCATCGAGCTCGTGAAAGAGCTAAAGCCAGAGGTTGTGAATGTATCAAAATTTGGGGCAAGGCCACATGCTCCTGCAAGCAGGCTTCCACAACTTCCTGAAAAT
>JBAMLQ010000093.1:0-1502 GCA_039793505.1 Candidatus Micrarchaeia archaeon | reverse complement strand
TGTCAAGAATTGTAAGGGAGCTAGAGTTCAGCGAAAGGGAGAAGCATATAGGCGAAGTTAGGAAGGTGCTTATAACAGAGAAAAATGAGAAATCTTTCGCAGGAAGGGACGAATTCTACAATGAAATTGCAGTGTTTGGCGAGGGCTTGGATATCGGAAAATTTGTCAATACAAAGATAAGCGCCAATTCCTTCGCCTGCTTTATAGGGAAAGCCGTTCCATGAATTGATATCAGGGGCTGCAATTCGATAAAAATAAACACTTTTCTATTATATAATATATAGTATTATGTCAATCTCGTACAAAGTTATTGATAAGGATAGGGCCCGGGAAAAACTTGCCCAAACAATTACTGACATTTTGTGCAAAGCATTAGATATAGACAATGGCAAGATAGCGGCGCAGATAGAGCCTTTAGAATGGACCAAAATAAAATTTATGGCTAGCGAAAAGCAGAATACGATGCTTCTTTCTATTGAAAGTCACTACAGCAAAGCAAATATAAGGATTAATGCATACAACTTCAAGCACATGAACAAAAACATAGACCCAGAAAAGGCTGTAAAGGAGATTATGCACGGAATAAATGATTTATTTGTTGTAAAGCCATCATACGAAGTCAAATATTATCCACCAGCACCATAGCTGATAAGTAATTTAAATCTCTTTGTCCTATTCTTACTTATGTATTCAGAAGAGATAGAGAAAATTCTCAAAAGCAAAAAGATTTCCATAGGAGACAAAATTAAAGTGTCTTCCCCAAAGGGAGAGTTCGAAGGCGTGCTGATGCCCAAGCCAGAATTCAGCGGGGAAGATGTTGTAATAATAAAATTAGAGAATGGATACAATATAGGTATAAGGCTAGATAAAGGATCAAAAATAGAGAGGATCTCTGAAAAAGAAGAGAAAAAAACGCCAAAAATTCCTGCTTTTAAACAGAAAGAAGACCTTCCTAATATAGAGTTGATTTATACAGGGGGAACAATAGGCAGCAAGATAGACTATGAGAGTGGAGGAGTGTATATGCTTACCAAGCCTGAAGAGCTGCTAAGCGAAGTTCCAGAACTTAGCGAGATAGCAAATTTAGAAGTCAACAATCTTATGAGCATTGCAAGCGAAGACATGACGTATATCGAGTGGCAGAAGATAGCAAAGGCTGTGGCAGAGGCTCTAAAGAAAAACAGCGGTGTTGTTATTACCCATGGCACAGATACAATGCATTATACATCTGCTGCGCTCAGCTTCATGCTTAATGGACTAAATGCACCTGTAGTAATTACTGGCTCACAGAGAAGCAGCGACAGAGGCTCAAGCGATGCATTCATGAATTTGATTTGCTCAGTCAGAGCAGCTGCAAGGAGCAATATAGCTGAAGTAATGATATGCATGCACGAAAGCTCTTCTGACAATTATTGCTCGCTTATAAGAGGAACCAAGGCAAGGAAGATGCACACCTCGAGGCGCGATGCATTCAAGCCTATAAACAACAAGCCTATAGCTAG
>JBAMLQ010000092.1:0-2144 GCA_039793505.1 Candidatus Micrarchaeia archaeon | reverse complement strand
ACTATCACTGCTTCCTCTGGTTCAGGTGGTTCCATCTCTCCTTCAGGTACTGTAACTGTTAACTCTGGTGACTCAAAGACATTCACGATAACAGCAAATTCTGGCTATAAGATATCTAATGTAAAGGTTGATGGAGTATCAAAAGGCTCTATATCATCATATGCTTTTACTAACATTACCTCAGATCACACAATTTCTGCAACATTTGAAAAAGAAATAACCCAGATAGTAATCATCCTTCAGATAGGTAATAGCACTTTCACAGTAAATGGTTCAACAAGAACTCTTGACTCTCCTCCCATCATAAAGAACAGCAGAACTCTTCTTCCAATACGAGCAGTTGTTGAAGCATTAGGCGGAACAGTTGGATGGGATGCGACGACAAAGAAGGTTACCGTTTCGCTTGGCTCAAAAGCACTTGAGCTTTGGATTGGCAAATCTACTGCAAAGGTTAACGGCATTGATACTCCAATTGATTCAACAAATTCAAAAGTCGTCCCAGAGATAATAAACTCAAGAACAATGCTTCCTCTGAGGTTCGTTACAGAGAATCTTGGCTGCGATGTTCAGTGGGACGGCACAACAAAGACGATAACGATAACATATCAAGCATAGCACTTGAGGCTTTCAATTTTTGAAGGCGGAGTTTAGATACTCCGCCCTATTTAATTTTGCAGTGTCTTGTACAGGCGGTACACCATTAGCATCGCTTCTTCTCTTGTGATGTATTCCTTTGGCCTGAGGTTTCCGAAGCCGTCGCCTTTAATGATGCCGAGGGCTTTGAGAGTTTTCACTTCGTTGATGTACGGATAATCCTCTCCGATGTCAAAGAAAGGTTCTCCGTTTCGTAGAGAATCAAGCAAAGGTATATACGGAAAGTTCTTCCCGGGGCACTGCGTGGAGTATGCGTGCCCCGTTTCTTCATTCACTATGTCCATATGCCTTAATATGTTCTTCAAAGGAACGCTGTAATCCTTCATAAGCTTCTTTATTAAGCTAACTCCTGCTTCAAACTGAGAGTCGGGCATATATACCTTTTCAAAGTTTCCAAGAAAGCAGATGCCTATGCTTACAAGGTTAACCTGATAATTCGTGCAGTGCCACGAAGGTTTCTCAACTGGCTGTCCTTCAAATACTTTACCCGTTCTTCCAACGACAAAGTGGTAGTCGCAGGCATAATCCGGGTATTCCTTTTTCCAATTCTCTCTTGCCCTTTCGCAGATTGTCTTTGCAATGACAGAGCCATCAACATCAGAATCATTTGCAGTTGCTTCCGTTGCCGAGTGGTGAAGGATAATGTATGATATGTTTCTCATTTCTTTGAAAGCCCCTCAATGTACCTTGTAAGCTTTTCAACTGCATCTGTTAACCTGTCCATCTTTGCTCCGAACACGACAAGAAGGTACACTGCAACAGCAATGGGAAACCCGAAGTTTGCGATCATCCTGAATGTCTCTTCAATGTTCATTTTATTTTCCACCTCACTTTAGAATGTCCTTGAACACCTGGTCGTAGAATACCTGGGACACAGAGAAAGCAAATGCAGTTGAGCTCATCACGGCACTTGCACTAAAGTTTCCAGAAAGAAAGCTAGAAGCAAACCCAACAACCACTGACAATGCTGTTGCAATAAAGCTCTTCCACTTGCGAGCCATATTTGCTCCTGCAAGCCACCTTACAATGAGAGGTGCAACCACTCCAACAAGCCCTGCAAGCCATTGAGGTTCCAGGCTAAGCATTCTTTTCACCTTCTTCCATGCCTTCCCCGTATCCGTCGTTATACCCTTCGTCGTAGATATCGTCATAGACAAACTCGAAGAAGTTCTTTAAAAGCTCTATTGCTTCCGGGTCTTTTATCCCGTTTTCTTCAACAAAAGTATTTATGTAGTCGTTCATTTTTTCACCTCGCTATTTAAATTTGTTTTGTAAAAGTTTGCTTAAAACGGGCGGGGGACTTCAAACCCCCGCTTAAGTCAAGGAGGAGCTATGGCACTAAATCAGTGAAGCTTCTTGTGACAATGCCGCCGTCTTCAATGGTAGTAAGTGCGCCGTTCTTCGTGTTAATCACGTTCTTTGAGATGATTAACTGCATCAGTGCCTGCACCTGTGCCTCTGTTACAGTTGCCTTAGGGTTTGTAAAATCC
>JBAMLQ010000091.1:0-2147 GCA_039793505.1 Candidatus Micrarchaeia archaeon | reverse complement strand
TTGAGGGGAGGGGCAGAGAGGGTTATATTGAAGATTGCTGAGCACTACAATGCAAAGATATATACTACAGAATATTCCCAAAGCACAACATTCAATGAGTTCAAAAATTTTGACATAGAGGTGATAAAAAAGCATGTGCCCCTCTCAAACAAGCTCCCTTACAGGGCCTCGCAGGGTCTTAGATATGGGTACACTTTCTATAATCTCAAGCTCAAAGAAGATTATGATCTAATAAACGCACATATATCGCCGAGCGAGTGGATAAGGCACAAGAACAAGAAGGTCCTTTGGTACTGCCACACTCCACCAAGGGAGGTATATGACTTGTATGCGGAGAGGATGAAAAACAGAAGCTATACTGAGAAGTTCATATATGCAACATTTACCAAAGCATATAAGCTCATTGCTGAAGGCGTGGTAAAAGAGATTGAAGCCATAGCAACAAACAGCGAAAATACCGCATCGAGGATAAAAAAGTATTTTAATAGGGATGCAACTGTAATAAACCCTGCAATAGATTTTGAAAAATTCAGGAACGAAGGAAACGGTAAATATTTCTTCTACCCTTCAAGGATCATACCAAACAAAAGGCAGGAATACGCAATAAACGCGTTTAAGAGGTTTGAGAAAAAGAAGAAAGGCTATAAGCTTGTAGTTGCAGGCACGCTTTCTAAGGATAAGGAGCATGTTGAGTATTTCAATAGAATAAAAAAGCTCGCAGACAACAATGTTGTATTCAAGACAAACATAACAGACAAGGAGCTCATAGAGTTGTATGCCAACTCAACAGCAGTGCTTTTCACAGCATTAAACGAGGACTTCGGCTACATACCACTCGAGGCTATGGCGAGCTATAAGCCCATAATATCTGTAAATGAGGGCGGGCCCAAAGAGACCATCATTGACGGAAAGACAGGCTTCATAGTAGGCTCTGAAGAGGAGATGGCTGAGAAGATGCTATTTGTAGCGGAGCATCCAAAAATAGCAGAAGAAATAGGCAAGCAGGGAAGAATGCACGTGGAGAAAAACTACTCGTGGAGCACTTTCTTCAAAAAATTCGACAAGCTTGCAAGGAAGGTTGCAGAAACTAACGATTAGTCATGCCTTACCTTCTTCTATCACATATTTTGATATGATCTTTGCGGCATATTCGAGCACTTTCTTTATGTCGGATTCGGTGCTTGAGCCTGTGCAGATAAGCTTGCCGTTTTTGAAAAGGATTATTACAGCTTTTGGCTCCTTTATTCTGAATATGGCTCCTGGAAACTGCTCTGGCTCATAGTCGACTTCCTTTACATTCCTTGAAAGGGCATAGAGGTCTATCGTTGCGTGAAGATCTGCACTTACTACAATATTCTGTATCTTTATGGCAGGCTTCAAGTTGAGTGTTCGTTTCTGCTCCATACAAATCAATAATTTATTTAAATAAGGGTTTATTAATCTTTGCAAATGCTGTTAAACGAGCGAACATATGAAAGGATATAGATTTTACGATCCAAAATATTAGGGTGTGATGATGGCAACAATTGAAATCAATAAGAATGATGAAAAATTAAAAGAACATGCAACAAGTGAGAAGGAAGATTACGAAAATCTTCGTCTTGCATTTGATTACTACCCTCCCGAGGAGTTTAAGAGGATATTTATCGACAGGGACAAAAAAGAAAAACAATAAAGAGTTGAATTTTAAGGTCGTTGCTTTTTACCCAGAGCATCGCACTGCAGATAAGTATAAAAATATATTTGATTCAATTATATACAGTAATCTTTTATTCAATCTATATCCATAAAAAATGCAAGGCTGTTTGTTATATTAAGGTGATATGATGGCTGAAAATCAACTTGGTGCAGGACAACAGTATCTTATCTTGCCCGAAGGGGCGACTAGGATCCTTGGAAGGGAAGCACAAAGAGCAAATATAGCAGTAGGTTATGCAGTAGCAAGCGCTGTAAAGACGACACTAGGCCCTAAAGGCATGGACAAAATGCTGGTAAGCGAGCTTGGAGATATAGTTATAACAAACGACGGCGCTACAATACTCGAAGAGATGAATGTAGAGCATCCAGTAGCTAAAATAATGGTTGATATTGCAAAGACGCAGGACAAGGAAGTCGGTGATGGAACAACAACGGCAGTGATTATTGCT
>JBAMLQ010000090.1:0-2166 GCA_039793505.1 Candidatus Micrarchaeia archaeon | reverse complement strand
CTGGAGTCTTGAAGTACTTTGCGGGATCGCCAGTATTTAGTTTTATTACTTTTTTTCCTTCTTTTGCCAGCTTAGCAGCAGTCCTATCCTCTTCCCTTATGGGACTTGACGCATACCCACTAAGTTTTGACAAGAACATAGAATCAATTAGAGTATAGAAGGATAAAAATAAATTATTAACTCATAAACAGCATTTCTATAATGGCTTATTACAGAATGCTTAGCAGAAAGCCCACGATTTCAATCGTGGGATGGATGTGAATTCATAAATTTATTAATTATATCTAAATATATAATATGATAGTTAAGTAAATGAAATTAACCCAAGTTGTAAAGGTGGAGGACAATTATTAATATTGAACAACTTGCAAAAATAACCAATGGACTGTATAATTCTGCACTATATGAAAGCATACAAAGATAATATAGGAAAGAGAAAAAATCTACTACTATGACCTCTGCAATATCCTAAATATAACATGCTATATGCATTGCTGCCTCCCTATGCTTATAAATTGCAGAACAATCTCACGGGATTTTATGAGATTGATTGAGAGAAAATGATGCAGCTTGCTTAGCCAGTATAAAGATGCTAGATGTATTTGCTCTCCTTCTTTCCCGCTTCTGTGAGCTTTACAAACTCTGCATTCTTGCGGAACTCGTTTAGATTCCTTGCATTAAGATACGTCATTGCTGACTTGAGCCCGTTTACAAGGCTGTTGACAACCTTTACTACACTCCCTTTGTACTCTATAAGCATCTCTGTCCCTTCGGGAGTATAACCTTCGATATCTACAAGCTCGCTCTGTCTAGATGACTTGTCAGCGTATGCGCTTATCGAAGCCATGCCGCGGTAAAGCTTGTAGCTCTTGTTCTCCTTTGCAACTATGCTTCCTGGGCTCTCGTCAGTGCCTGCAAAAAGACTGCCTATCATTGCTGTTGAAGCTCCAGCAGCTATAGCCTTGGCAAGGTCTGCGGATTTAGTTATGCCCCCATCGGCTATTATTGGGACTTCTTCGCTTGCGCATTCGATTATTGCACTTAATTGTGGATACCCTACGCCAGCAACGCTTCTGGTAAGGCATGCGCCGCCAGGGCCTATGCCTATTTTGACAGCATCCGCGCCAGCTTCTACAAGCTGCCTAACGCCTTCTTTAGTCGCGACATTTCCTGCAACAACCTCTATCTCATAGCTCTTTTTAAGGTATTTAACTACATCAGCCACCTTTGAGAGGTAGCCATTTGCTACGTCTACAACAATAAAATCAGCGCCTGCCTCAACAAGCTTTTCTGCGCGCTCCTTGTAATCGCCTACTATTCCTATCGCAGCTCCGACTACAAGCCTGCCCTTCTTATCAATTGTGCTTCTCTCGTTATTCTCGCTTGTGGCTATATCTTTTGCAGTTATCATGCCCTTAAGATTGCCCTCTTTGTCTACAAGCAAAAGCTTCTCTATCTTGTTTTTTCTCAATATCACTTTAGCCTTCTCTACTGATATGCCGGGCTCTGCAACAACAGGCTCCTTTGTCATGAGCTCTCTGACTTTCTTTGAATCGTCGCCCTCGAACATATAGTCTCTTCTTGTTATTATGCCGACGAGCTTCTTCCCTTCGACAACAGGAAAGCTAGAAACACCTTTCTCAAGCGTGAGAGCCTTTACCTTTCTGAGCGTGTCTTCTGGAGAGACAGTATATGGCTCAGTTATCACTACGCTCTGCTTCCTCTTTACCTTCTCTACTTCGCTCGCCTCGCTTTCTATTGTATTGAATCTGTGTATTACCCCTACTCCGCCCAGCCTAGCAAGAGTTATCGCCATCTGGCTTTCGGTAACTGTATCCATGTTTGAGCTTATTATAGGAATAGACAGTTTTATTTTCTTGGTGAGATACGTTGATGTGTCTGTATCTTTTCTTGAGAGAACATTAGATTTCTTCGGCACAAGAAGAACATCATCGAAAGTAATGCCTTCCCTTATCCTCATGCCATAACCCTTATTTACTGATATTCACCAATTAATAAATTTATGCATTCCGCATCCATCCTGCGATTGAGATCAGCTTTCTGCTATGCATTTTTATAAAATATGCGTATGATTATTTGCTGAGAATTAGGAACCTGACAAATTATAAATCTTTTCTTCGTCGTTAAATACAATCCCTACAGCAG
>JBAMLQ010000089.1:0-17184 GCA_039793505.1 Candidatus Micrarchaeia archaeon | reverse complement strand
AAGACGCCTCTTTCACAGAGAGGAGATCCGGAGTCCGATTCTCCGCGGGCCCATTAAAATAAATGTGTCTTTAATGAGGCCTCTTATGCTTGTGATCCCTAAGCAGTTCTATAAGCTTGAGTACCAATGAATTCTTATTTGCCTCTTCTATGATCTTTGAAAGGTCTTCTTTTGTCATTTTCCCCAATAAATCACCAATAAACAATAGCCTTTTCTAATATTTATTTATTTGGATTGCTTTGCTTGAGCTGGAAGTTGCCTGGCGGAAGGTGCTGCATTATGTAGTCTATATCCTCGTAGCCTAAAAGGCTTGAGATTTTCTTCGCTGCTTCTGACTTCTTCATGTTTCCGGGCTTCAGCTCGATTGCCTTATTTATGCCCAGCCTCTCAAATGTCTTGCCTGGCACAACCATGAACTTGCCCTCCGCAACAAATGCATAAAGAATGAGAGGCATCGCCTTGAACCAGAGCCTTTCTCCGCTCATTGCGAAGCTCCCTGTTCCAAGGTAGCCTTTGTTTGTTGACTTGCTTACCTGCTCCCTCTTCAATGAATAAACATCTGCGCTTGCAAGGCCGGAGCTCCACGCCCTTGAGAATGAAGCTGCAAACTGCGCCGTTTCCTCTTTTGAATTCTCGTCAGCTTCTACGCCGTTTTTCAATATAACAACAGATGCTCCGAAAATATCGGCATGGAAGAATAGGTCCTTTTCATCAAAGTACTTTGAATTTATTAGCTCGTTTTGCGCGGCATCCCTGCCCCCTATGGCGAGCATCTTTGAGCTTGTGAAGAACCAGTAGAACTTCTCGTACCACTCCCTCTTGCCAACAATTGATATTTTCTTTTCCTCCTTTTTCTCTATCTTTTTGTCGAGCTTCTTTTCGAGCTCCTTAATGGCTTCTGCCGCTTTCTCCTTCTTCTTTTTTGCTTCCTTTGCAGCCTCAAAATAAGCGTTCGCGTTTTCCTGCGCACTTTTCGTAAAGTCAAGCTCAAACTCCATGGAATCAGACGAGGAGCCCTATTATAAGTGAGATTATGTAGCCAAGCGTCCCTATGAGAAGCGTGCCGATGAGCACTATCTTGAGGGTCCTTTTGAATTCGCTCATGCTGGGCTTATAGCTTATGCTAAAGACATGCTTTGAATTTTCATAAAACTGCCTGAGCCTTTGCATTATAGAAGGCTTCTTTGGCTTCAGCTCCTCCATGAAATCTAATTTATATTTTGTTTACTGTTTTTATACCTTATCTCTTTTCCTCCTTTTTTGCCTTATCCTCAAAAATCTCGTCAAGATCTATCTCCTCCTCTTGCTCCCCCATCTTTTTCTTCATTCCATACTCTGTGTACTCAGCAAACTCTACCCCGCCAAGCACTACCATGACCTTTATGGCACTCTTCTGCATCGTAGGCTCTATCCTCGCGCCCCATTTTAGCATGGCCTCGTCATTTATCCTGCTTGCCACTTCTTGGAATATTGTCTCTGCCTCCCTAAGGGTAAGATCCTCTCCACCGACTATGTTTACCAGCGCCTTCTTTGCTGTCGATAGATCTACATCGAGCAATGGGCTTCTCAGCGTATTTTCTATTGCTATTATCGCCCTGTCCTTTGATTGCGCAGCGCTTGCCTCGCCGACACCTATCACAGCATAGCCTGAATCTTTGAGCACACTCCTCAAATCTGCAAAATCCAAATTTACCATGCCAGGCTTGGTCACCATCTCGACTATACCTTTTGTTGCATTTGCAAGGACCTCATCACTTACTCTGAACGCCATATTGAGCGGCAAGTCAGGAGCGACGGTAAGAAGTTTGTCGTTTGGTATGACAATTGTTGTATCTGTAACCTTCTTTAGCCTGGAGAGTCCTTCAAGGGCATTTCTCATCCTTAGCCTGCCTTCGCTGGAAAAAGGAAGCGTTACTATTGCAACGCTCAATGCGCCCATCTCCTTGACTTCGTGAGCTATTACTGGCGCTGCACCTGTGCCCGTGCCTCCGCCAAGGCCGCATGTTAAAAATACAAGCTGCGCGTCGCTGAGGACGTGCCTTATCTCATCCTTGTTCTCCTGTGCCGCCTCTTCGCCTAGCTTTGGGTCGCTACCTGCACCAAGGCCTCTTGTAGTCTTTTTGCCGAGGAGTATTTTTCTTGTCGCCTTTGTTTTCGCGAGGTGCGGGGCATCGGTATTTGCAGCAACGAGCGTTGCACCTTCTATATTTATCTCTGCCATCCTTGAGATGGTGTTTGAACCACTTCCTCCTGCGCCAACAACATATATCTTGGGCCTCGCTGATTCTATAAATCTAAGAAGCTCCTCATCATCCGGGGAAACATTCGTCAAATCCATACTAGTCGCCTTTATATAAATTACTTAACATAAAAAGAGATATAAAACTAATTGCTTTGGTGGATTGAATGAGCATAAGCAAAAATGATCTTTTGAAAGAAGGAGTAAAGGATGTGAGGCTAAAGAAAGACATGAAGGTCAGGGAGCTGATTAACAACATGGACAAGATCGGCGGATTTTCTGCACAGCATATGATAGATGGTATAAAGATTCTAAAGGACATGCTTGGTGACAAAGAATCATTTAACTTCCTCTCATTTCCAGCAGACATAATCGCAACCGGCTTGAGGGGTATGATCGCTGATGCAGTATAATATTTCGATGCAATAATAACGACAGGGGGCACGCTTGATCATGACCTTGCAAAGGCACACGGAGGCAAATACAGCTTAGGAAGATTTGAGGCAGATGACGCCTGGCTTCACAAATTGAATATATACAGGCTTGGAAACATCTTCATAGAAAGAGACCAGTATGGCCTTGCCGTAGAGGATTATTTCACTGAGATAATGAATGATATATATTCTTCAAAAGATTACAAAGAAGAATATAGTGCAAGCGAAATTATATACGAATTCGGAAAAAGGATCAAAGATGAACACTCGATAATAAGGCAGGCTTACCTGCACAACGTAAAGATATACTGCCCAGGCATACTCGACGGCGCGTTTGGAACGCAACTAACACTTTTTGCGCAGGACCACAAGTTCAAGCTCAACCTGATAAAGGACGAGCTCGAGCTGAGCAACATCTCCTTTGACAACAAGGTCACCGGAGCACTCATGATAGGAGGAGGCATAAGCAAGCATCATGTCATATGGTGGAACCAGTTCAAAGGCGGGTTAGACTATGCTGTATACATTACAACAGCTTCGCAATATGACGGAAGCCTCTCTGGAGCCAGGCTTACAGAAGCTGTATCCTGGGGAAAGGTCAAGGAAAAGGCGAAGTATGTTACAATAGACGGAGATGCGACTATAATATTGCCAATAATGTTCTCTTACCTCAACTTGTATTGATGGATTAAAAACCTAAAGATAGAATTTTATTTTTAATTCTATACTCTTAATTACTAAGTAATAGAGTGGTTGATTGAAGGAGAGGCCCAATATAATATTTTTAATGCTCGATACCCTGCGGGCAGACATGCTCAGCATTTATGGCGGGCCAACAAGACTCAAAAATCTAGAGGCGTGGGCAAGAAAAGGAGTGGTGTATGAGCATGCTGTTGCCCCGGGCACGTATACTGTGCCCACACATGTATCTCTCTTCCTAAATAAAAGGGTAAGAAAAATAAAAATACTTACAAGGGACCCAATGAAATTTAGCGACGAGAATACAGACCCATTCCTGAAAAAGTCGGTTTATATAAAGAGGGGGGAGCTCACCCTGGCGAGACACCTCTCCATGCTTGGCTACAAAACATACCTATTTTCAAACAATCCATTCCTTTCAAGTTCAACAGGGCTTGGCGAGGGCTTTGATTATGTTGAAAACCTTTGGTTCAGGGATAAGATAGACAAGAACAGGCTTTCTGTAAAGGCGGTTCTCACAGTTGTTGAAAACAGCCATACAAAGAGGAGCCTTGTAGAGCTTTCATCTCTGCTCTCGCACCTCTTCCCGAAAGACATAGTAGATGACCTTTATTTGAAGCTTAGGATAAAGCTTAACCAGCATTTTGCAAAAGAGTACGGCTTCTACGAGCTTGACAAAGGGATAAGCAAGACCATAGATAGCGTTGAGAGGAATGTTGCAAGCGATGGCCAGAGTTTTGTATTTGTAAACCTTATGGAGGCGCATGAGGGCTACCCTACAAACCTGATAGTAAAGGATTATGTCGAGCAGGACAAATGGCTTTACCTCAGCAGTATACTTGACGCAAGCGACGGAAGCATAGAGATAATCAAAAAGGCATACGAGGCAAGAATAAGGTATATGGACGCCAAGTTGGGCTAATTCATAGAGAGGATGCGCAAGAGGGGCCTTCTTGACAACACACTATTGATTTTTGCCAGCGACCATGGGCAGGGCTTTATGGAGCACGGCATTATGTACCACAACATGTTTCCATATGACGAGGTTTCAAGAGTTCCGCTCATTGCTGCAAAATTTGAAGATGGAAAAATTGTCAGGCATGGCGAAAGGATAGAGGAGCCTGTAAGCCTTACAGATCTTCACAGCTCGCTGCTCGACATTGCCTATGGCAGGGAAGATTTTTTGGATGGTTCATTGAGAAAGAAGGCTGTATTCTCTGACCATGTTGGCATAACAGAGGTTTGGGACAAGTGCCTGCTCGAAAAGCTGAGAAAAAGGTCGAACAATGCGAAAAGGATCTATGCAACAAAGCTATATCATAACAAAAAGGCTACCGCAATATACTACAAAGGCTACAAGCTCATACACTTCTTCGGCAAAGGCAAGGACGAACTCTACAAAATAGGAGAAGAAAATGAGAATATAATAGACAGTAATAGGGGCATTGCGCATGAAATGCTTGGTATGAACTAGCTATTTCAGCGCCTTGAGAAGGTCAAATATTGTAAAGATGCCGACTATGCCTCTTTTTCCCTTTACTAAAACTGCACCCCATTCCTCAAGTATCGGCTTGACCATCCTTATTTGAGTGCTTTCATCCACTTCAGGGAGAGGGGTGGACATTATCTCCCTTACCTTTGCCGACTTGCTCCCTATCAATTCGAGAATGTCTTTTTCATGCACAGTGCCTATTACCTTGCCATTTGAGATTACAGGTATTTGAGAATAATCATTCTCCCTCATGATCTTGAGGACCTTTCTTATATTATCATCAGGGCCCGCAAAGATGAGCTTCTTGTTCATTAGCTCCTTTATCTGCATATTGTCTACGCCTTGTTTATTGCTGGCGCTATTGAGCACATCTGCTATGTGGTAGACCATCATGTAGCTCGGATTGAGCCTCTTACTATCTTTTTCAAGTCTTGCTATCGTGCTTTGGCTAACCCCAGCCATTCTGGCAAGGGTGCCTTGGCTTAGGCCGAGCATAATCCTAGCTGACCTTATCTTGGAAGAAATTGCATCAAGCGCGTCAATTTCTATAATTACCATCAATAATTATTAACTAAGTTATAATTATAAATACTTTTCCATAGAAAGTATAATCCAGTGATTCTATGAGGCAAATATCTATAGAGGAGCTTAGAGGAGACCCTACAGCAGAGAAGGATGTGGAGTTCGTAGAAAGAAAAGGAATAGGCCATCCCGATTCGCTTATTGACGGCATAGCAGAGCAGATAAGCGTGGAGCTCAGCAAGAGATATATGGAAGAGGCAGGAAGGATACTCCACCACAATGTGGACAAAGGGCTCATTATAGGAGGGTCTTCCAATGCCACCTTCGGGCACGGAGAGATAACAAAAAAGATAGAGGTTATTGTTACAGGAAGGGCCACAGACCAGTTCAACGGAAACAAAATAGATGTAAACGAGCTTGCAGCCAACACTGCATACAAATACCTCAAAGACCATACGAGATTTCTCGATGTTGACAACGAAGTTACAATAGTGCCTAAGATAGTCAGGGGAAGCGCAGACCTTACCGACTTGTTCATGCGTGGAAATGGAGTTCCGCTTGCAAACGACACCTCGTTTGGCGTGGGCTTCGCCCCATTTACCGAAACCGAAACGCTGACACTAGAGATTGAGAAATTCCTCAACAGCAATGAATACAAGAAGAAGGAGCCGGCAGTGGGCGAGGATATCAAGGTAATGAGCCTTAGGTACAAAGATAACATATTAGTGACCCTTGCCATAGCGTTTGTGGCAAAGGAGGTAAAAAGCCTAGACAATTACCTAGCAACGAAGGAGCGTGTTAAAAAAGATGTCTACGCGCTTGCTAAGAAGATAACAAGCAAGAATGTTGATATAAAGATAAATACTGGCGACAATCCTGAGAAGGGAATTGTTTACCTGACTAAATCTGGTTTGAGCTGCGAATCAGGAGACGACGGCCAAGTTGGAAGGGGCAACAGGATAAATGGGCTTATAACGCCTTTCAGGAAGATGAGCCTTGAAGCCGCGGCAGGAAAGAATCCTGTAAACCATGTGGGAAAGATCTACAATATACTGGCAACAGAGCTAGCCAAAGATATAGTGAATAATTATCCACAAATAAAGGAATGTGATGTAGCCTTGCTATCACAGATAGGCAGAAGGATAGATGACCCTTCGCACACAAACATAAGCATAGCTGTTGAAAACAAGTCTGAATTCGAAGATATGAAAAGCAAGGCGCACTATATAGCAGAGTCGTGGCTCGACAGGATAAACGAGCTTGGAATCGAGATATCGCTCGGCAAGTACAGCGTCTTCTAATATTTTCTTTTTTTACTTTAGTAAATATTTTTATTTTTTACTCCTTCTTTATATATATTAGTAGGGGGTGATGGTATGGCGAAGAAGAGGGAGCTAGCTGTAAGAGACTTTTTTGAGCCTTATGACCCATTCAGGGAGTTCGAGAGATTCGAGAGACTTTTCAGCTTCCCTAGGCTTTTCAGCGACTTCTCGATGCCTGACATAGATGTTATAGACGAAGGAGATTCGCTTAAGGTAAAGGCAGATATTCCAGGAGTAGACAAGCAAGACATAAAGATAAGAGTAAACGGCAACAATTTGACAATAAAGGCTGAGAAAGAGGAAGAAAAGGAAGACAAGGACAAAAACTACTACTACAAGGAAAGGAGCTCAAGGCATTACTATAGGACAATAACGCTTCCGGCAGAGGTCGATGCAAAGAGCGCAAAGGCTTCGATGAAGAACGGCATACTGGAGATCTCGCTGAAAAAGAAAGGAGAAGCTGGCGAAGAAGTCAAGGTTGAGTGATTTTTTATTTCTTTTCTTCCACTTTTATTTCTGCTACTGGCACATAGAGCCTTTTATTGCTTTTTATCTCGTTTATGCTCTTTAGTGCGCGGTATGTGGCAAGAGCCATATTGTAAATATCCCTTGTCCTCCCCCTAGAAAAGCTCCAGACATCCTTAACTCCTGTGAGCTCGAGAACATCCTTGGCTGTCGAGCCAGCCACTATCCCCACGCCTCTCGGCGCAGGCTTTAGTATTATCTCTGCTGTGCCGCACCTCCCCTTTACTGTTATCGGCAAGCTATGTGGCGTGCCGCAATTGCATTCCCATGATCCGCAGCCGAAAGGAACAGAGATAATCTTCTTCTTTGCATCCTTTGTTGCTGCGCTTATCGCTGGCTTCACTTCAACATCCTTGCCCACGCCTATGCCTACATGCCCGTTCCTGTCTCCAACAACCACTGTTGCCCTGTATTTCTGCTTTCTGCTGTTCTTTGTCATCCTCTGGACAGAAGCAACTTCAAGTATTTTGCTCTCAAGGCTTGGAAGAAGCGCTTCTACTATCTCTACCTCTTTTATAGGCTTGCCGCTTGCAAATATCTCCTCTATGCTCTTGATTTGGCCGTTCTTTACCATCTCGCCTATCTTAGTCCTGGGCTTCCATGCCTCAATGTTGAACTTCTCTTCTTCGCCGTTCATTTGCCTACCTCTTTTTGATTCATTATCTTTGCCTTCGCTTCGCCAAAAAGCTTTGGCAATTCCTCCACATTGATTGAATTCTTAATATAATCTCCAAACTGCTTTTTGTATCTTTCTGCATCTGATTTTATGATGCTTGCATACTTGCTTATCGATGAGCCGTTGTAATCTTCTTCTTTCATATCAAAGCCGGACCTTACTTTCATGCCGCCGTCTATACAGCCTTTCGCAAAAACAAAAGGAATTGAGTTTTTCACAGGAGATGAAAGGCCTATGTCAAGCACGAGCTCATCATTGCCCTTGTACTTCTTTGCAAGAAGAAGCCCAGCGAGATATGCTGTAGGCTTGTTTGACCTTGAAGGCCAGTTGAATTTTGCAAGCTCCTTCGAATTGACGCTCGCAAGGACAATATCCCCTTTCTCTGAATACCTCACCACTTGCCCGATTATATGCCTGTTGCTCTTCCTCACCACAAGCCTGTTGAGCCCACTTTTCACTAGCGCAAGCCTCTTTGCATAGTTTGTCAAGCTTAGCCTTCTCCTCTTGAAAGGTATCTCTTTTACCCTCATCAAATCACTTGTACCTTGCCCTCAGCGATTCGTCTATGCGCTTCTTCTCTTCATCGTTTATCTCTACCCCGTGTTCACGAAGATGGAGCAGCAGGGAAGCCTTGTCTGGAAAGGAGTTTCCTTTAACAAGCATGTAGAACCTCTTGAAGCTCGCTGTATCGAGCTTGCCCATCTTCTTGAGTTCCTTGAGCAAAGCCCTCTGGGATCTCGTCTTCTTTTCCCACGAAATAATGCCCCTTGCTTTTCTTGTCCCCTTCCTTCTCCCGAAGCCGCGCCTCCTTCCTTCTTCCCTTTTCTTCTTCAATATCTTCGAATTTATGCTCAGGTTGTGCTTCTCTTTTATGGCATAAATAGACTTGTTTTGGATGAGCCTCCTTACATCATCCTTTGTAAGGGCTTTTCTTATCTCTTCCAGGGCCGCGCTGTTGAACCTTATCGCGCTCTCGCCCCTATTCAATATCTCTGCAGCTGCCCTTCTTGCAAACTTAATGCTCATATCTTCACCCTGTTTGCCACCTTTATCCCGCGCGCATCAGCAATGCGCTGGAGCTCCATCCTCTTCTTCTTAGAAAGGTCGTGCGCAAATACAACCTCGTACATTTCCTTCTCTTTTATTGCACTTAGCTCCTCACTGTTGTGAACAATGATTTTAAGCATGCCGCTCCTTTCCTTGAACCTTACAACATCTGGATTCTTGTATCCTATGCTCGGCATCTTGCCATAGCCGCTCTTCTTGAGCTTCTTCTTGTTGTCAATGCCGCGCTGGCTCCTCCATCTGTCCTTTACCCTCGCCCTGTGCTTGGCACCGAGGTTTGGCACAACGAATTTTGGATGTTTTTTCTTTAAAAGCATCTCGCTCACTCTCATTCACTCTCTATGCTATATATCCCGTCTTGGAAGACGCGCGTATCCTTTTCTGTAATCTTGCATGCCTTTTCTATATTGGTAATTGTCTGGCCCACCTCATATGGATCAATGCCCTTTACTGTTATGTCTTGTCCTTTTATCTCGAGCTTTGTATTGCCCACTATCTTCGCCTTTCTGGGGGCCCTCTCTCCGAATATATTCTTTATTATAAGCGTATTACCACTAAGCTCTAGAGCAATGGGGAAGTGTATATACGCAACGACCATCTTCCTCTCTATGCCATTCTGCACGCCCTCGAATAGGCCCTTGAGCCTTCCTGCGAGCGCATTCTCAGCCATTCTGGCAACGCGCTTGAGCTTCTTTGACTGCGAGGATTCAATATTGATCTTATTACCTTCTATCTTTACATCGAGAAGCTTCCTGTTTATTCTCGCCTTTGAAGAGCCAAGCTTTCCGCTAACAATGACAAATTCCCCATCGACTTTCACTTCTACTCCTTTTGGGATTTCAACTTGCATAAAGACCAACTAATATACAAATGCTAACAATCTGCCTCCGAGCTTCTTCTCCTTTGCTTCCCTGTTTGTCATCACGCCTTTTGGGGTTGAGACTATGAGCATGCCGAAGTCCTTGCTTGGTATGTACCTTGTCTCGTATTTGTTGAACTCTGATAGCCCTACGGGGAAGCGCGGCTTTACCACGCCTATGTTGTTTATGGCCTTGGCGAGCTTTACCCTTATCTTTGGGATCTTCCTTTCTTTGAACTCTTCATAGTCAAGTATGTACCTGTTTGCCTTGAGCACATCCAGCACGGCCTTTATGAGCTTTGTCGAGGGCACTATGCACTCGTCGTTTCCTACCATCTCGTTTACTTTTATTGTATTTATTGCATTGTCAAAAACATTCATTGCATCACGAATACTTTTCGAACCCGAGCTCTTTGGCGTGCTCCCTGAAGCACCTTCTGCATATATAAATGTCATATGCTCTAATCAATCCTCTGCTTGTGCCGCAGATCTTGCACTTCCTTGCGCCCTTTCCTTTGTGTTTAAGCTCATACTTGATCTTTATAAAAACACCCCTTACCCAATAACTATATCTTTGCCAAATTTATTTTTAAGGTATTCCTTTATCTCCTCTTTCTTTACTGTCATGTGCTCCTTAGAAGCCTTGCTCCTTTTTCTCTTTCTTTCCTCTACCCTCTTGCCTTTCCTTGCAAAGACGGCGTTTATGTTCATTCCGAACATGCCGATCTTTGGATCATACTTTACTCCTGAAAAGTCTATATACTCTTTTATACCGAAGTTCAATGTATTGTCTCTTATCGAGCTTTCTTTTATAGTGCCTACAGCATCTATAGCCCTTTCAAGCATTGAAAGCGCATCGCCCTTTCTCAATGTTACAACAACCCCTATTATCTGGCCCTTCCTTATCTTGAGCGATGGATCCCTCGACTTGGCCTTGGCCGGTGCAGCTTCGTGGCCTGTAAGCTTTTTTAGCAGGGCCTTGGCATTGTCATAGAGCTGCTCGTTCTGCCCTATGCCTATGTTTATTACAACCTTTTCCAAGACAATATCCCTGTTCGGATTAGCATCCATATCAAGCACCTATTACTATGATATTCTTGGCTACGGTCTCAAAGCCCTCTCCCCTATCTGACTTTACCTCAACGCTTTCCCTGCTCAGCATGCCTCCCTTGTTGATCTTTACTATCTTGCCCGTTTCTGGAGCGTGCACGCCCATGTAGACCATGCACCTCGCACCGTTCTCGAACTTAAGGACTTTTTCAAGCTTGCCTTCTTGCAAAACGACAGAGTCGTTTACTTTTATCTCATTGCTGCCCTCTATTATATTGCCGTTGTGCAGCCTGAGCATGATCTTTCCGCCTTTTGCAGTATACTTCCCAACAACTTTGAAGATGTTCTTGCTCGCATTCTCTTTGCTCACTTTCTCAAACGATATAACACCGTACTTGCCAGATGTGATTTTGTAGTAAATATCCTCTGGCTTTATGTATATTATGTCGTTGAAGCCGAGAGGAAACTTAGGATCCTTTACCTGCTTGCCGTTGACCTCTATGCCGCCGCTTGCTATCACCTTTCTTGCTTCCTTCGCGCTCATCTGGCTGAGCTTCTCCTTCAGGAAGGTAATCAACGCTATGCTCATCGCTAGCGAGTGCCTCCCTGGATTTGGGCGCGCTATAAACTTGCTCGCCTTCCTATTCACCTTTAGGTAATTGCTTGCAGCAAGCCTCTTAATATGACCAGATCCTCCTTTCTTGCTCATTTAACCACTTTCATCTTATCTAGCATATCCTTCCTGTATTTGTCGCTAAGGTCAAGGTCTGTTATGTAAAGGTTAGAAGACCTTATAGGCACCATTATCTCCTTGCCCTTGGCTGTCTTTCTCGTAATTCCTTCAACATAAACGAATCCCTTCCTAAGATTTATCTTGTTCACCTTACCGCTCTTACCCTTTTGCCCGCCAGCCATTACTTTGACGATGTCGCCGCGCCTGAGCTCGATGCTTCTCCTCTTTATGCCGAGCTTCTGGGCAAGCTCCTTCGAAATGTGCGCGCTGGCAAACTTCTGCCTTATATGGAGTGGCGCTGTATATCTGAATTTCCTCTGCTCTCTTGGTTTGCTGCTTTGTATCATCATACCAGCCTCGATGCTATGCCAGCGACCTTTACAAATTTCTCCGCTACCTCTCTCGCCATTGCACCCTTTATCTCGGTCCCTATGGGAAGATGGCTGTCGTCAATCATAACGCCAGCATTGTCCTCAAACTTTACGCGCATGCCGTTGGGCCTTCTTATCGGAGCTTTCTGCCTTATTATTACTACCTTGACAGGCTTTTTCAGATACTGGGGTGTGCCCTTTTTAACGCTTGCAACTACAATATCGCCTATGCCTGCGGCAGAGAGCCTGCCTTTCCTGCCGCCCTTGCCCACTATGTGTATTATCATGAACTCGCCTGCCCCGCTGTTGTCTGCGCATGCAAGCCTAGATCCAGGAATGAGGGTCTTTGATACATGGGTAGTCAAGCCTTTCATAGAAACACCTATGCACTCTTTATTACCTCAAGGACCACGAAACTCTTTGTCTTGCTTATCCTTCTTGTCTCGCCTATCCTTACCATATCGCCGACCTTTGCATGTATGCACTCTGGGTTGTGTGCGGGGATCCTTGACTTCTTTCTCAATGATCTTTCGTACTTGTAGATGTACTTAGTGTAATCCCTCTCGACTATAACTGTCTTCTTGCCCTTGCTGCTTGCAACTCTTCCTATGAACTGCGATCCTCTAACCTTTATGTGCCCGTGTATTGGGCAGTTTGGATCATTGCATTCTGCCAATCAATCAACCTTCCTTCTCTTGTAATATTTCAGGGCTTTTTCAGTCCTTTCGTGGGGCCTGAAATTGATTTCTTCGCCCTTGACTGTGAAAGATTTATTTCCAACATAAAATTTAAATGTTGCACTCTTTTTTATGACTCTTTTTATCCCTTTGCTTGTATCCAATACAAGCGTGTTCTTCGTCTCATCTATAACAACGCCCTCAATGCCCTCTTGCTTCTTGTCGGCGCACCGCTGCACTTTTGCCTTAAGCCCTATAAGCTCATTGAGGACAATATTCTTGTTGTTGTATTGCATGCATTGAATGCTTAGTTGAGATTTTTATATCTAAGCAGCTTTTAAATAAATTATACGTCAACCTATAAAAACCTTATGCACCTGCAGGGCTTTACCTTATTATTATCTTATCACTCACTTCTATTATCCTGTCAACCTTGTATGCTATCTGCGTGCCGAAGCTCGTGTTTATGAGGAGCATGCCTCTCTTTATATCTATGTCAAGCGCCTTACCGATAAGCGCTCCAAGCTCATTCACTACAAGCTTGCCCTTTACCCTCCTCTTGCGGAGCGCACTGCGCCTCATGTAGCCCATAGAAAGCGAGACCAATATGCCTATTGCTATCGCTACAATCGTGTAGATAAGAAACTGTCCGAAGAAAATTTGGCCTATGAGCCATGCGACAAACGCGTATACCACAACCCAGAAGATTATAGCTGAGCCTATATAAGTGCCGTAGTTCAATCCCCTGAAGAGGTATCTCCTCCCCTTGACATCTATAATCCTTCCTATCAGGTAGAGAATAAGTGAGATAGGGAGAAGTATAAGGAAGCCCTCTATTGTATATGCCCAGATGGTAAGCTCATTGTTTGTTATGCTCGCCTCGCTGTAGTAGTTGCCGCCAGCTATGAAGAGGCTCGCAATAAAGAAGATTATCGAGCTCAGATAAAACACGAAGCTCATCCTCTCTATGCTGAAGCCAAACCCTCTGAAGGAGCTCAATAGCGCATCCTCCAAGCCGAAGCCTTTTATGATAAGGTAAACGCCTATGAGCGCAACAGGAAGCTCCCAGCCTGTGCCTACAGCATAGCTTATGGCGAAGAGAAGAAGTAGCAGGGCGGGTATGCCGAATACAATCCTAGCATAGTGCGGCTCCTTGAGCTTCGAAAGAATTGCAAAGTATGTGCTCTCAAACTTCTCAGCCTGCTTCATTGTGACAATCTTCACGCTGTTTATCTTTATCCTCGATTCTATTATCGGCAAGACCCTGTTGTCACTAGCGCCGTCGGTTACGAATATACAAGCATCAGCCCTGTACTGCTCGAGCACAAGCTCCAACTGCCTTGCAACTTCCCTGTCGGCTGCATACCCTTCGGTCTCGGAGCCCGTTATTGTTGCGACGTTGACGAGATAGCCATCTTTCTTGAGCTCGTCATAAAGCTTCACAGCCTGGAACATTGTATTCGCATCTGTTTCTTCAGGATCTGCAAGCGAGAGCTGCGTCGCTGCATTGAGGTTCTGCACCCTTCCTATGACAGGGCCCGAAATGCCTGTCTTCCTGTAAAGGTCATTGTCTATATCTACAGCTAGCACAAGCAGCCTCTCTTCCTTTCCTTTAGCATCTGTTTTTGCCTGCATCCAATCAATATAATTATCCAAAGCAATATTTAAATACTATAATTTGCAATATGCTTTTTGTGGTAAGATGGGATTCGGAGAAGATCTGAGGTTGTGGATAAATATAATAAAGAATCCTGGCAAATATGCTGGCAAAGAGATGAGCATTGCCGATGCCCTCAAGCTTTATTATGAGGCAAGCATAATCCCTTTTGTTCTCGCCCTTGTTGTAGGCATACCGATCGTAATGTATGGGACAAGCACATACCTTATACCATTTAGCAGAACCTTTGTGGGCATGGGCATGCTTGCTACACTGGCATATGTTGTTGGGCTCATAGTCTCGCTTTGGATAATAACCCCGATAGGCATATTTGTAGATGCATTCCTCTATCATATCGTTGGCAAATACATACTCAATGCATGGAAAAGACCTTATGACAACACCTTTGCTGCCGCGCTTTTCGCGACCTTGCCGATGCTTTTCCTGTACTGGCTCCTCCCAGTGCCTTTCATCAACATTTTTATCATGGTAATAATTCTTGTATGGAGCTTCATAGTGCTTATCATAAGCCTGGCATTGCAGCAAAAAACCACAAGAGTAAACGCATTTGTGGCGATAATTGCAACAATAATATTCACGCTCTTGGCTGTTATGGTCTTTGTAGCACTTCTGGAAATGGCGTTATTGCCTGCTGCAATAGCCCCAATGCAAACTATGTAATTACTCTTTTTTGCTTTTTTCTATTTCCTCCGCGCTGAAACCTGAGCCTTAGATTTAGCTCGGCAAACTTCTCTATCATCTTTTCATAGTGCGAAAGATACAGCAATATAAGGAAAAGGATTCCAGATATTACAATTACAGCAGTAAGGCCGTAATTTAGGTATTTAAGGGCCGTTGTAAGCTCCTTGGCGTAAAAATGCACAGATATAAGCGTAATCAATGCTATCCCGGCATCAAATGCGAGCGAGCCGTATGCGATATAGTCCAAGGTGCGCCTTATTTTCTTTATCCTTTCTATGTCCGAGTACTTCATGATTCTAATTTTTCAGAGAAAGCAAATAAAGAACTTTTGTTTATTTCAGGAATTCCTCTATTGCCTTCTTGAACTCTTCCGGGCTGTCAAGGTAACAGGCGTGATTTCCGTCTATCTCGACAAAACGCCCGCCAAAGCTTTCTATTATTTTCTTTGCTGAAATCGGATTAGAGACTTTGTCGTTTCTCCCCCATATGCCCAGTATCCTTATCTTCTTTTGAAGCCTCATTTCTTCCAATCCAACAGCTCCGACAAGTATTAGTTGAGAGACCTTTTCCGGAAACGCCTCCGCAAACTTCGCAGCAACATGGCCTCCCGCGCTCGAGCCTAGCACAGAAACTTTTCCGAGAGGATCTGAAAAAGCTTTGAGAAAATCAAGGAATATAGAATCGCCGCTCTTGTTTCTGCTCTTTGGAAAGCCGGGTATGTCTACCGCATAAACATTATATCCAAGCTCGTTCAGCAATTTTACAAGCCCAACATCCTCCCATATCTGCGAGTTGAAGCTATAGCCGTGGAGAAGGATTATGTTCTTTCTGGAATTGGAACTGGCAATGCTCTTGAAATAGATGAACTTTATGCCCTTGTATTCAAATGTTTCTTCAATCATGCCACAACCTTTGTGCCAACATCTTCGCCTTTAAGCGTTTTTGAGAGGCTTCCCCTCTTCCTAAGGTTTATTATCCTTGTATCGATCCCTTTGCTTGCTGCTTCTTTTGCTACGTTTATCTTTGCCTCTATGCCGCCGCTTACATCCTCTACATGCCAGTAATGCACATTCTCTTTTTCGTTTGCATGCAAAACCTTGACGACATTTCCCTTCTCGTCAAGCACCCCGTCAACATCTGTGCCAAAAATGAGCATGTCTGCACCTAATGATTCTGCTATCTTCTCTGCAAGTATATCTCCCGAGAGTATGGAAATCCCATACACCTCATCAATAGGCGCATCGCTGTGCAGGAAAGGGATAAAGCCATTTTCGAGGAAATCCTTGACAGGCTTCGTGTTTATCTCAAGCAGCTTGCCGCCCTTCATTTTAGCTATCGATGAAGTGGCTATATATACGGCAGGCTTTTTTGCTTTTATGAGCCTTTCTATGAATTTTGTGCTGAACTTCATCACCTCGTTCCTAAGGTAAGCCCATGCAATCTGATTGCCTTTGAGCTCAGCAAGCTTCTCTTCTTTAGCTATTCTATGGCCAACATAGCCTGCGCCCTGCACAATCACGAATTTTCCGCCTTCAAGCTCCCTTGACAGGTTGTTTGCTACAATCGAGAAATAAGACTTTCCACTTTTCTTGTCTGAGAAAGAAGAGCCCCCAACCTTTATTACACATATCATATGCGCACCCTCTCCTTTGCTATTGCCGAATCTGCAAGGTCAAGAATAATGTGCCCAAATCGTTTTATTGCTTCCATGTCTGCAGTTGTAAATTCGCACAAATTTGCATCCCGGCTTATGCTCTTCAGCCAGAACTTTTCGAACTCGCTGATAGGCATTAGCTCTATTTCAGTACCTTCTTCTGGCTCAAGCTTTGCTGGAGCTGCGTATGCGAAGAACGCTTGTACGTTATATTCTCTTTTACCCATTACTGCATTGAATTCCCCGACAAACTCAAACTTCAAAAAGGTGTTTATGCCCGTCTCTTCGAAAACCTCGCGCTTAGCTGCTTCACTTGCGGTCTCGCCGTTCCTTACATGTCCTCCAGGCACTGTGAGCTTTGAAGGCTCTATGTCATCGTCGCTTCTCCTCTTTATATATACAAAAGAAAATCCATTGTCAGCCTTTACAAGAGTGAATGTTCCAACAAGATCTTCCATACTATCCCTCAACAACAGAACCATTATGCCTCTTCCCAGAGATTGCAGA
>JBAMLQ010000088.1:0-2200 GCA_039793505.1 Candidatus Micrarchaeia archaeon | reverse complement strand
CTGTGCTCTTCGCTATGCTCTCGGCATCCCCTATGCCTTTATAGACATAATCAAAGAACTCCGGCTTTAGCTGCTCAGGCGATATGTTGTTCTCCTTTATTATGTGCGAGATGGTATAGAAAGCAGGGTAGATTGTAGAGTCGGAGAGGGACTCTATTATATAGTTTTTGTCAAGAGGAAGTCTTGTGCCGAGCCCCTGTGCCCTAGCCACTGCCCTTAGATCAAGCCAGTTCAGCGTGTATTCGAAAGCGGCCCTCGCCTTGTCTGGAACTATGTTCATGTTCTTGTATGCTTCCCATGCCAGCTCCTTCCACTTCTTGTCGCCATAGTTTAAGAACCACTGGTCTTCAACCACTTTGACAACTATCCGCGCGCCGCACCTGCAGTATACAGGAGCGTTTACAAGCACATATATCTCGAATGCAGCACCCTTTTGCACGAGCTCATTTTTTACCTTCTCCCTAGCCTCTGGCTCGCTCATGCCTTCATAGCCAGGCACTATCATCTTTCCCCAATGCGACTCTTCCCTGTATTCGAGCTTCGTGGCAAACTCGAGCATGTCATCTATTGCATTTACATTTGTATGAAGTATTTCAAGGTATGCAAGCGCAGGCAGGTCTATGTGCACGGGCTTTGCCTCTCCAACACCGACATCAGCCAGCGACCTGCCTATCTCGACATCTATCAGCTTCCTCATCTTCAGCTCAGGCATAGGATAGCCGCTTGCCCTGAGCCTCTCGAGCGCTGCGTAGTCAAATGGGGCATGGGTCGGTACGCTCATCACTATGCCTGTGCCAACATCTTCCTTTACAAAGAATCCAGGAAGCACAGGAACCTCTTCACCATTTATTGGGTTTATGCATCTCTTCTTCATCAGTTCGCTCGCCGGAACGTCGCCTATTACATCGATCTTAAGCTGGTATGAAAGGATCTCTGCAGCCTTCTTCGCCATGTAATAAGTTTCGCTGCCAATTTTGCACTTCACATACTCTGCATTCTCGCTTACAAAGATGTTTGTCACGCCAAAAATCGTCTCTGGCCTGTACGTGCTGCAAGGCATGTATGCATCTTCCCCAACCACCTTAAACTTTATTGCAAGCTCAGACTCTATCTCTGGCTCTACGTCGTGCTTTGTATCATGCATGCCTACAGGGTTGTTTTCATTCGGGCACCACCCTACTGGGTGTTTGCCTTGGACAAGCAGCTTGTTTTTGTCCAATATGCCGAATTGCCATTCAACAAATTTGCTAAATGCTGGCTCAATCGAGACAAATTTCCTTCTCCAGTCTATGCTCAGGCCTGCTATTTTCATATCATTCTCAATGCGCCTGATGAAATAATCAGCAATATAATTAGGGTCTGTCATCTTGCCTATATCTTCGTCAGATATATCAAGCGACTTCAGCTCCTCCACAAGCTCCTTGTCCCCCGCCTTTAACCTCTTTGCAATACCCAGAATAGGGGTGCCGGTAGCATGGAACCCCATGGGGAAGAGAACGTTGTAGCCCCGCATGCGCTTGTATCTTGCCAATATGTCAGCAACACCATATGTCCTAAGATGGCCTATGTGAAGCACATTGTTTACATAAGGGAAAGCTGCGGTCACCATGTATGGTTCTTTTTCATTTGGCTCGCTCTCAAATACTTTCTTCTCCTCCCACTCCTTCTGCCATTTTTTCTCTATCTCTATAAAATTCAGCATTCAAGTCACTTACAGATTTAAGCGTTAGAAAACTATTTATTAGTTATATACAAAAGTTTAAGCTGAACTGAATGCTTTAAAATTTATATATGTTTGTATCTAAGATATTACTACTATTTGTTGGTGTTTAAAATGGGAAGGATACCAATAGCTGACGAGAAACTTGCAAAGGTATGGATATGCAAGAGATGCAAGGCTAGGAACCCTGCCGGAGCTACTAAATGCAGGAAGTGCGGCTACAAAGTTCTAAGGCCGAAAAGAAGAGAGATAAGGGTAAAGAAGTAAAAATTTAAATTTTGCATAATACTGATTGAGTGGTTGATAACATGGTAGAGTTGACACCTATAGAAAAGCTCGTTGTAAAGGCTATGCAGGAGCTTGGAGCGACGAAGGAAGATACACTGAAGACAGCAGACGATATAGCGAAGAAGTGCAACAGGCCAAAGAGCATGGTAACTAATACGTTAGTATCACTTTCGCAGAAAAATATAGTAAAAC
>JBAMLQ010000087.1:0-2206 GCA_039793505.1 Candidatus Micrarchaeia archaeon | reverse complement strand
CCTTCAACGTCACGATCTTGAAGAAAAAGCCCTGCCTCATTACCTCTTCCATTACCTCGTCAGCTAGCATGTTTACTGCCTTTGCGATCTCATTTATCGATTCCGTATCTTGCTCAAACGTATGCTCCCTGCCTATTGATTTTATCTCGTAGATTTCAACAATTTCATCATTGTCGATGCCATTTGCGTGCTCGTAAATCTCCAGGCCAAATGAGCCAAACTCGTCTATGAGAAGCTGCTTGTTTGCGCTTGCTAAATCTCCTACTGTTTTGAAGCCCATCTCCTTCAGCCTTTCCGCGCTTTTCTTCCCCACGCCATAGAGCTTCTCCAAAGGCAATGGTGCAAGAAACTCCTTAGCTTCATCTTCCCTAACAATCTTTATTCCATTGGGCTTTGCTGCTTCGCAAGCCATCTTCGCGATGAGCTTGCTTGTGCCTATGCCAACTGAGCACGGCAGTCCGAAGTTAGAGGCAATGGAGTCTTTTATCTTTTTTGCATATGTATAAGCTTCGTCATAGCTGTTTGCCCTTCCTGATATATCTAGAAATGCCTCGTCAATGCTTACCTGCTCAAATTTTGTTGCTAATCCCTTCAGGAATGTCATTATCCTGTTTGAGGTTTCTTCATAATACTTCTCGTCTACGGGCAGGTAAACTGCATCTGGCTTAAGCTTGTATGCAATTGATATCGGCATGCCGCTCCTTATGCCGTATTTTCTTGCAATATAGTTTGCTGTGCTTACAACCCCTCTCCCTTTTCCATTTTTTGGATCAGCACCCACAACCACTGGCTTGTCCTTCAAGCTCGGGTTCCTGAGCTCCTCGCACGCGGCATAGAAATAGTCCATGTCTACTAGAAGTATGAGCCTCATTTCTCCATCTTTATCTCTATTACCTTACCATTTGGCTCCTCTTCCCTGAAGACCTGACTCTGGAACTTGTATAATATTACGTTGCTCCTCTTCCACGCATCTGTTGGCAGGCCAGCCTTGATGCAGACATTTTCTAGGAATTCGTCTACATCCCAGTGCTCTTCAATAGGCACTATGGGAAGAAGAAGCCCGCTGTAGAAGCCGTATTCTATGATAAGTCCGTCTCTTCCTATCTTTATCTCCTTCTTCTTTTCCTCAGGTGTTTTCGCCTTTATCTCCTGCGGCTCTGTTAGCACGCTTACCTCTATTATCACTTCGTTGAGTTCATGCACAGAGAGTGGCGCGAACCTTGGGTCTTCTGTTGCAGCTGCAATCGCAGCCTCGACAAGTAAGGTTTTCAATGGCCCAACAGCCCTGGGGAAGCCTATGCATCCTCTTAGCGACATTGTCGGATAGTGGTCTATTGTAACAAAAACCCCGGATTTCTCGTTATACTCTTCCAATGTCTTTTCTATAATTCCTTTATCGAAGCGTGGCGACTTTATATAGAGCTCTATAGCATTACGCGCAGCCTTCACAAATTTTTCTCCATCTTTGAGTGTATAAGTTTTCATGCAATCACCTATTTACCATATATAATGCTTGTTATGTATCTCCGGCTTTATAGCTATGTTTATCTTTTCCCCGCATTTTGGGCAGCGTAGATCGTCGGTTATATTGTATTCGAGTATGTCAAAGATAAACCTCTTGATGAGCAACGCCCCGCAATGAGGGCAATATGTATTCTCATACTCGTGCCCAGGGACGTTTCCTACATAAACATAATTCATTCCAATCTCTTTTGCAAGGTCGTGGTGCTTCTCAAGGGTCTCTGCAGGAGTTTCAGGAAAGTTCTGCATCTTGAATGCCGGATAAAACCTCAAAAAATGTATAGGTGTATCGGGCCCAAGATTATCGTGTATCCAAGTTATGAGCTTCTTGGCATCTTCAAGCGAGTCTCCTACTTTTGGCACAATAAGATCTGTTATCTCAATAAAAACTTTCTTCTCCTTCAATATCTTGAGCGTCTCAAATATCGGGTCGTCTGAAAGCACCGAGATATACTTCCTTGCAAAGCCTGTGCTTGCATTGCCCTTGAAATCAACCGTCATTGCATCTATGTGCTTTGCTGCGAGCTCAGCGCTCTCAGGAGTCATGTAGCCATTTGTAACAAATGTGTTGAAGAGCTTGTGCTTCTTCGCCTCTTTTGCTGCGTCAAGCGCATACTCCATAAAGATTGTCGGCTCGTTGTATGTATATGTTATTCCATCTACCCCATACTTCAGCCCAAGCTCT
>JBAMLQ010000086.1:0-2286 GCA_039793505.1 Candidatus Micrarchaeia archaeon | reverse complement strand
TGCTCACGGCTACCTGCACGACATCAAGCCTTTCAGCTATCTCCTCCTGCGTATAGTTATATTTCTTGCTCAGCTCTTCAGCAACAGCTACTCTTATGGCAGGGAGTATGAATTTCGCTATTTTCTTGCACCGCAGCTCTATTTAACCACCTTCTTTTTTGTCCACTATCCCAAGCGCATCCTTTATAGACCCAATAAAACCTTTTCTCTTCTCTTTTTCTTCCACTCCTATGCCTTCGTTGCCATTCTCTTTGCTTTCTTCCACGTTCTTAGTCTCCTCGCGTTGTGTACTTTGGGATTCTTTATTTTCTCCTTCGCCTTCTGTTGTATTTTGCTCCTCTTTTCCTTTTTGTTCCGACTTTGGCAATCTTGCTCTCCTTGGCTTCGGTTTTATTTCTTTCTTTTCCTCTTTCTCTTCCCCATACTTTCCTATAATCGAAGAGATTATCTCTTCTTTCCTGCTAAAGTCATTTATAATTATTACATTGGCATTGCTTTTAGTTGCATTTTCTACATCGCTTGCACTGCTGCATGGTGCAGCATTTATATTTGGGACTTTGTTTAGGCTCATACTCGCTTTTAGCGGATCTCGCGAGAGAACAAGCACCAAGCCTTTTCCTATAGAAGCCACAACTTCCTTTATCAGTTGCTCCTGATTGCTTACTTCTTTTGCGATTACAATTGCACCTCCGCTCTCCAATAAATCAACCGCTTCGTCTATCTCTTCGTCATAATCCCCTATAATATAAGCTTTCACCAAACCACCATCTCCAATATTATTCTTTCTTTAGCAAGATATATAAACTTAAACAGAAAAATAACATTAAAATATCTGGGTGTTTTCTTGAGAGGAAAAGAACAACTAGTCACATGCGATAATTGTGGAAGGAAAGTGCCAAGGAACAAAGCCGTAGCTTTTGAAAAGGTAATAAGGTTCGACACAGAAACGCACACAGGCAATGATGTAAAGTTCTTCGAAAGAAGGAAAGTGTACTATTGCATAAGCTGTGCAAAGCATTTGGGCCTTTTTGAAAAGAAAAAGGAAATGTTGCAAAGGAAGAAGGGTATATGAGGTGTGAATATTGGCTGTTGACCCCAATGAGCTTTTGATATTTAAGCTCAGAGGCACTGCAGCGGCATCAAAGGAAGCTGCAAAATCACAGCCCACTAAACCTGCTACTCCGCAGCAACAGGCTCAGCCTCAGCAGCAGGTTCAGCCCAAACAGCAGATTCAACCTCAGCCTCAGCAGCAGGTTCAATGGCAACAATACCAGCAACAAATGCAATCAAAGCCCCAGACACAAAAGTCGCAGCCTGTAGCAGAAAAGCAGACAAAAAAAGAGAGAAGTGTTGTAAATTTAAGTGAAATACCAAATCCAGCACCCGAGGAGGAAACAACTTTTCCTCTTCTTACCCCAGAATTCGATCAAATGCAGCAGCAAAAAAAGAAAAAGTTTACCAAAATAGAAGAGGAAAGCATCGAAGCAGCAAAAGGCATGATGTGTATAAATCATCCTTGGAGACCAGCGTATGCAATATGCAACTACTGCAAAAGGCCCTTTTGCTACGCAGACTTGGTAGAGTATAATGGTGCATTCTACTGTCTAGAAGACATAGACAAGGTGACAGGCCCAGAGAGAAGCATCTCCCCCACAAGGTTCAATTCATTTACTGCAATCTCAAGCGTTTTCTTTTTGGCAAATGCAGCAATCTTGGGCTACTTTATTTATCCGCAAGCCTTATTCTTGATCAAATATATAAACAACGTTGGATTTGTGAATTTTCTAAATTCACTCACATACAGCTATGGCATTTCGTTTATAAATCTGATATTGGTTGTACTGAGCTTGTTTGCAGGTCTAATACTTTATGCAAGAAGCAAGAGATGGTTTTACATCAGTTGGGTAATAGATGCCTTCATTCTCATAATAGTGAGCTATGAATACTTAACGCTAAACTCTTCTTACCTACTTGCAATAAGCGTGCTCGCATTCATCAATATAGGAACACTTGCATACAGCAGGCTGTCGGCAAGCACAGAGGTGGTTTCAGAGATAAAAGAAGAAGTCAACTGGCCTAAGGTTGAGACATTTTGACTATAATATAGAATTGTACATCTTGTCGTTGAATTCGTACGCAGTTATATCCTCATTTTCTTTGCTTATGCCCATTGACTCGAGGAGCTCCTCCCTGCTTTTATATTCCTTAAAGCCGCTTTCAAGGTCAAAGGCTACTATGCTGCCATTGAACTCTGAATAAACTGCGAAATCCCTCTCCGAATCGTCT
>JBAMLQ010000085.1:0-18019 GCA_039793505.1 Candidatus Micrarchaeia archaeon | reverse complement strand
CGCTGGGACTTACTGGCTGCTCCAATGTAACTGGTATCTGCGTTCCGTTTGTAAACTCGATCCCAAAATGGAGATAATAAGGCGGCCCTGTGCCATAGAAATAGTCAAGGGCAAGCAGAACTACTACTATGCCTATAAGCAAGAGAATCCTCTTATCCTTTAGGTACTCTATTGCACTCATTATCTCCTCTCTTTTCTTTTCTTATACAGCAAAACCATGGGTGCGTTGCCTAGCCATGTTGTAAACAGATCGCCGATCAGGCCGAACAAAACAACGCCTGAGATTTCGTAGTATGTAGGCACATAAGCAATTAATGAAACTGCAAAAAGCGTGGCGAATGTCGCTATTGCTGTTATTGTCATGGTCATGCCTGTCTTCATTGCTGAGAATGCCCTCTCCTCTGGGGTGCCTTCGTGCCTCTTCAGTATTCTTATTGAAGTAAGTATCTCTGTGTCTATCGCATAGCCTATAAGCATGAGCAGCCCGCCAAGGCTCGCAACGCCAAGCGGGATCTTGAAAAGCCCCATAGCACCTAATGCAATTATTATGTCGTTGCCCGCGCCAAATATTATGGCAAGCGAAGGGATTACAGACCTAAAGATAAAGAAGACGGCGATTGAGATAAGTATAAAAGCAGCTATTATAATAAGCCTCACCTGAGAGAGGAAAAACGAGCTGAGCGTTGGCGTTATGGCTTCGTAAGAATAAGATGTAAACTTTACGAAAGGCCTTACTGCGTTGACAATTTTCGCTTCATAAACATTTCCGGCCTTTGCATACGCAGCCTGTGCAACAGCACTCATGTTATCTACATTGCTTGCATTGTAGCTCATCTTCCCTATTATGGGCGTGAGCGAACTGAGCTCCGAAGATATAGAGCTTAACATGCCTGCAAAAGATTCATTGGCCCCTTTCCTTGCATTTGCAAGCTGGGCTAGAAGAGTTGCATTGCCCGGCTCTTTCTGCAGTGCAATGCCTATGCTGGTTTCATTAAATGAAAATGCAGTATAATTTGATTTGTACGAATAGAAGGCAAGGAGGTACTTCTCTGCATTTGCTATGCTTGCATTCATTGGTATGGTTATACTTATGCCGCCAGGGCTCTGCATAACTTCAGGATTTAAAATGTGGAGGACAGAGCTCAGGTTCCTTGCAAGCACTGCTGTATTTACGCTCTGGTTTGTGAGCAATGAGATGCTAAAGCCTCCTGCGAGGGAGGTATCGTATGGTATAAAGAAAGAGAAGTAGATACCGATGAACATCAGTGCTAATGGCACTAGTATTAGGTATTTGAGATTCTTGTAGGTGTAGATGTTAGGAATATTCATTATACCAACTGAAAAATACAAACTAGATTAAGAGAATATGAAAGAGAAAGTATAAAAAACTAAAAGAAATGGATCAGCCGTATCTCTTCATCAGCTTAAAATGCAGCGAAGTCGCAAATCCGTAGATTATTATCATCAGCGATAGGAGGAACAATGCAATTCCTAGGAAGTATGTAACGTTCAGCGCAAATGAGCTATAGAAAATTAATAACAGGCCCAGGAAAAGTATGTATATACCCCAATAGATTGTAGTAAAGATGTGCCAACCAGACTGCTTCTCCATATAATGGAGATTCCTGCTCATCCACAACTCTGGATCTACCACAACAACTTGTTTCTCTTTGCTCACCATTCCAACACCTTAATAAATATTCGACGATTAAATTTATAAAGGTTGACTGTTTTGCAAGGCACTTGCCCTACCATACCAGTATATGTATTGCTGCGCATAGCCTGCGTATTTGCCCCATCTCTTTTCTGCAAATTCATGCATCTTTTTAATGCTTGCATTCCTTAGATGATACTGCTGGGCCAAAATGCGTTTTATCCATGTATCTATAGGAAAAGCCTCGAGCTTGCCATACCCCATAAGAAGAATGCAGTCAGCAACCTTGTCTCCTATGCCATTATATTTCATTAGCATGCCTTTGGCTTCTTTATAACTAAGCGTGCCGTATTTTTCAAATACCTCTTCATTGTATAGTTTTGCAAAGCTGCTAATGTACTTTGCCCTGAAACCAAGGCCAAGCTTGTAAAGCTCCCCTAGCTGCAGATTAGCAATTTCACCTGGGCTTGGTATTCTTGACCATCTCTCAATCATGCGCCGCATTATTAGCCTTATCCTCTTTATGTTGTTGAACTCGCTTACAATAAATGAGAGTGAAGTCTCCCATATCCCGTTTTTTGTCACGCGCATGCCGTAGAATTTTTTTATTGCCCTGTCTATAAATCCGTCGCTTTTTATGTTTGCATACACTTCCTGTATATCGAGCCTTAGGCCAAACCTCTCCCCAATCTCTTCTTTTATCTCTCTTTTAGAACAAGTATCGCTCTCTGCAGCAATCAGGCAATTCTTTCCTTTCTGTTCTGCTTCGATGCTTATTGCACCATTTTTAAAAGGATATGAAATCCTGGCTAGCGGGCCGTCAAAAGAATAGTCGGCAAAGAAGGTAAGGGGCTGCCCACTCTCTATGGTATGCCTTATGTTGAAATCCTTCGCAAGAATAGAGACCATAGAATCATTATGCTATCTCTCCGATATTTTTTCTTATCTGCTTGGCCGTATCCCTATTTCTTATTGTTGCAGTATCATCGTCAATGGTTTGGTAGTCTATTGTTATGCAATATGGTACGCCTATCTCATCTGCTTTTGCATATCTTTTTCCTATGCTTCCAGAATCTGAGTAGTAGCATTGAACGCCCTTTTCAACAAGCAGCTTTGCAAGCTCCCTTGCCTTTTCTATAAGCTTCTCGTCCTTTTGGAGAGGAAATATACCATACTTATAGGGCGCGATGCTTTCGCTTAGCTTGAGCAGATCCCAACCCCTGCCATCGTTTGCAACGCTGTTCTCCAATATGCTGAACAGCATTCTGTCAAGGCCCATACTCGCCTCAACAACATGCGGGACAAATTTCCTACCGTTATTTACAACATTTATCTCAACGCCAGATGTCCTTGCATGAGACGAGAGGTCATAATCAGTCCTGTAGGCATTGCCAGCAACCTCGATGAAGCCATACTCGGTATTTACCTCAAGGTCGACATTGCCCTTCGAATAATGGGGAAGCTCCTCCTTTTCGAGCTCCCTAAACCTATATGATTTTTTGTCAAAGCCGAATTCATTCATAAGCCTCTCTTCCAAGTAAAGAAGGAGCGCAAAATACTTGTTTGGTATCTTCTTTGCCTCGAGGAGCTCCCTTAGGCTTGCATCCACAGCATCGCTCCTTCCTGCCTCGAGGAAGCTTATCCTCGTATCAAGCAGGTTCTCGATTTTGAAGAAACCTATCTCATTTGCCTCTTCCTCAGGGTCGAAAAAGAGCTCAAGTTCCATTTGCGTGAATTCCCTCATCCTCACTAGCTGCTGCCTTGGCGAGATCTCATTCCTGTAGCTCTTGCCCACCTGAGCGATAAGCGCCGGCATCTTCATGCCCTGCGTCTTGAACAGGTCCCTAAAATCGACAAATATGCCTTGTGCGGTCTCCGGCCTTAAGTAGCCTGTCTCATCGCCCGTCGGGCCGATCTTTACCTGGAACATGAGATTGAACTTCTCAACCTTTGAAAGCTCTCCCCCGCACTTCGTGCATCTTATGCCATGCTCCTTTATCCTCTTCTCCATCTCCTCTATGCTCATCTTCTTTACAGCTTCCATCGATTTAGTGTCGTTTCTCTTTTCGTAGAATTCTTCGAGAAGCTTGTCTGCCCTATATGGCGTATTGCATACCTTGCACCTTACCATAGGGTCTGTGAAGGTGCTTAAATGGCTGCTTGCCTTGAAAACAACCTCTGGCATTATGCTCGTGCTCTCTATCTCTATTGCCTGCGTCATCTCTACAAAAAGCCTGCGCCAAGCATTCTCAATGTTCCTTCTTATCCTTACTCCTATTGGGCCATAATCATAAAATCCACCGAGCTCTTTGTATATACCAAAAGCCTGGAAGAATATGCCGCGCCTGCTTACGATGTTTAGAACCTTAGATTCATTCTCCTTCTTTTCCATAAGACCACGAACATTATATTGATTTATTATAAATATTTAAAGCATTTATTTCAATAACTCAGTTATACCAAATCCTTTTTATACTTTATTTAAGAAAAATATTTAACTATCTTCTGTTGGTGCTTGCTTGAAGAACGAAAGTGTGGAGGAGAAGAGGAGAAGGCTTCTTGCAAAGGCAAAGGAGAGCCTGAGCACAGCCTATGCCGGGGAGGAGCACAGCTTGATAGAGGCGATAAACACATATCTCCAGCTGGAGAAGATAGAGAACCTTGCCTTTGAAAGGCTGGAAGAGTGGTACAGCATATACTTCCCCGAGCTCAAGCTTAACAACCATGAGAAGTATGCTGAATTTGTTGCTAAGTTTGGATCAAACAAAAAGAGTGCTAGCGAGGAAGAGCTCTTTATTCTTCTTGGCGACAGGGGAAGGGCGAAAGAGATTGAAAGCTCGATAGCAAGGAGCATAGGGAGGGAGCCCAATGAGAATGAGTACAAAAATCTTCTCGAGCTAGCAAACCTTGTAGTAGGGCTCAGCAAGCTTAGGGAAGGGCTTGGCTCTTATATAGATACCACGGCAAGAAAGCTCATGCCCAACATAACATATCTTATTGACACAAAGGTGGCGGCAGAGCTTTTGAGCAAGGCGGGATCGCTGAACAAGCTTGCACTCATGCCAGCTAGCACTATACAGCTCCTTGGCGCAGAGAAGGCCTTATTTAAGCATATAAAATACGGCAGCAAACCACCAAAATATGGAATCTTGTTCAAGCTCCAACAAGTATCAGGCTCTGGCAGAAAGAGGGGAGGCAAGGTTGCAAGGATCTATGCTACTAAGATAAGCATCGCTGCCAAGGCCGATGCCTTTACAAAAAGATTCATTGCTGATACTTTAAAAAAGAATATAGAAAGTGCACTCAATAAGGGTGCAAAAGGTGCTAAACATGGCTGATGAAAAAGAAAAAGAGATAACAGCCCCTTACCATAGGAGCATGGAAGAGATAGAGAAGATGCCTGTGCTGGGCAAGACAAAGACTGTATGCCCAGAGTGCAAGCTCATTATAGACGGGATAATTTATAGGGATGGAGATAATGTAATGATAAGGAAGTACTGCCCGGAGCACGGCTGGTTCATAGAGAAGTACTGGGAAGATTATGAGATGTATGAAAAGATGAGCAAATACGCATATATAGGCAGAGGCCTTGAAAACCCACACACACCAAATCTGGGGGAGAACTGCCCGTTTGATTGCGGGCTTTGCGCAAGGCACAAATCCCATACAGCACTGGCAAACATAGTTGTTACAAACAGGTGCCACCTCTCATGCTGGTACTGCTTTTTCTTTGCAAAAGAGGGCGAGCCCATATACGAGCCTTCGCTAGAAGAGATAAAGAGAATGCTTCTCGACTTGAGGAATGAAAAGCCCGTTGCAACAAACGCCTTGCAGATAACAGGAGGCGAGCCTACTATGAGGGATGACCTCGTTGATATAGTGAAGCTTGCAAAGAGCGTGGGCTTTGACCAGATACAGCTCAACACAACAGGCATAAATCTTGGCTTTAATCCTGAGCTGCTTGTAAAGCTCAGGGACGCAGGGCTTAGCACACTTTACATGAGCTTTGACGGCACAACAAAGAAAACAAATCCAAAGAACCATTGGGAGATTCCGCTCATACTAAAGGCTGCAAGGCAGGCCCATGTTGGCATTGTATTGGTACCTACAGTGATAAGAGGGATAAATGAGAATGACCTTGGAAATATGATAAACTTCGCGCTCAATAATATAGATATTGTAAGATCAGTTAACTTCCAGCCCGTATCGCTCGTTGGAAGGATGCCAGACAAGCTCAGGGAGAAGCAGCGCATAACAATCCCTGGAGCGATAAAGCTCATAGAAGAGCAAACCCATGGAGCCATAGCAAAAGAAGACTGGTTCTCTGTACCTTATACAGGAGGCATAAGCAAGTTTGTAGAAGCATTGTCTGGAAAGGTGACATACGACCTCTCGATACACTTTGCATGCGGAGCCGGCACATATGTATTCCTTGACACCGACAACAGGGTAATCCCTATAACGAGATTCATAGATGCGCCTGGCTTGGTGGAGCATCTGCAAAACGCGGTTTATGAGATGGAAGGAAAAGGCAGGCTCCAGAGGAAGATGATAGCGCTTAAGGCTGTTGCAGGATTGAGGAAGTTTGTTGACAAGGAGAAGATGCCGAAGAGTGTAAATGTGACAAAGCTCCTTACATCAATACTGATAAAGCATGACTTCTCTTCGCTCGGTGCGTTCCACATGAAAACCCTCTTCCTGGGCATGATGCACTTCCAGGACGAGTATACATACGACATCTCGAGGGTTGAGAAATGCGACATACATTATGTAATGCCAGACGGAGAAGTTCTTCCATTCTGCACATTCAACGTCTTCCCCGAAATATACAGGGACAAGATACAGAGGCAATACAGCATACCGCAGGAGAAGTGGAAGGAGCTGCATCCTGACTGGAGCTACCAGAAAGACAAATACACAAGGGATGTTGCCAAGCTTGAAGCGATGAAAGAATACCATGATACATACGACCATTTGACAAACTTCTTCGAGCTGCCTGTTAACAAAAAGAGATGAGGTGGGATGATGAGCCTTGATATAATACCTTATGACAAAATCAAATATGCAAAGATCAAAGTAAAGAAAGAGGAGCTCATAGACATGCCTCATGCGGCGAGACTCCAATACAGGCTTCTTACCAACGATGCGATAATAAAGGCGAAGGTCCATTTCAATGAAGGGCTTATAGAATTGTATTACAATCCAAAAGGAAAGGAGAACAAGAGCCTACAGCCGAAGACAAGTATGGAAGAGATACTAAAGATTCTTGCAGATAACAATGTGCATGCGAAGACTGAGGATGTAAAGGAAGAGGTTGTTGATTACAAGGAAAAGCTTTTCGAGCCGACATTCCATCCAAAGGAGATAAGGAAGGTCAAGCCATATGGCTGGTGAATCCAAGGCTCTGTATAACGAAGCTCAGCACCTCCTTCTTTGAGTTTTCGTTCTTGAGCTTTATGCTCACGGCGCTTTTGTGCCCGCCCGCAGATTCGACATAAGGAAGAGAATCCTTTGCTGATTTTGCTACCTCAAGCAGATCTACATCAAGGCCTTTGCTTACCCTGAGGGAAATAAAGGAAGAAAAATGCAAAACGACTATGCATGGCTTGTCGCTAAGCATCTCTATTTTTGTAAGGAGCTTTGATGCAAACCTGCCTGGAAGAGGATATCTCATCTCTTCATTCCTGACATTCTTGAAATCAAGAAGGTAGAGGTTTGCCTTTTCTCCTTTGTAGATCTTCACAGCTTGCAACGCAAGGTCAAGCGCCTCATCGAGATGAAGGCGCGCATAGCTCAGAAGTTCTTTCTTCTTCTCCTCATTTGAGAGAATCTCATCTATCTCGTATGGGCTTAGGCTTCTCGAATTTATTATCTTCGTGTCGCTTGTTATCAGCTCTAGCAATTCTGATAATTCTTTGCCTCTTTGCTCGTTCTTTGCAAACCTGCTGTAGTCGCCTATCAAAGAGGCCTCTTCTATATCCTGTGTTTCTATCTTTGAGTACAATTTGGAAAATGCACATGCAAGAAGGCCAGCAGTATAATCTGAGTCCCCTCCGAAAAGCCATGGATTTATGTAATGGTCTAGTTTAACACCTTCAAAACCCTCTGCTATTGGATGATGGTCAAGCCAAAGTATGTCGAATTTCCCTTTTGCAAGCAAAATGCCGGGGTTGCTCTCTGCGAGCGTGCCGAAATCTATGATTACAAGCAACGGCCTTAAAAGCGAGGAGAAGTTGTTTGCGAACAGTATGTCTGCACTTGCATCCTCCTTTGTATACGTCACGCCCCTCTGCATTCGCCATGCGGTCCTGCTTCTAAAGTCTGAAAAACCATTGATGAAAAGGGACTTGAATATGCAGTATGCTCCGGCCGCGCCATCAGAATCATTGTGGAATCTGAACACTATCGGTGCGCCAGAAAAAAATTTAGAGAGAAAAAACATTGCAGCTTCTTTTAGCTTTGGAAGCATTTTCATAGTTAGCCCGTTTATCTCTTCATTTTGAAAGCTTGGTACATTTTTAGAAAAGCTCTTTGCAGTAGAATCTATCAGAGAAAGGTATCTTTCCTTTTCTCCTTCATGTATTTCCTTTGCTTCGCCTTGGAGCAGAGGCTCTTTGCCATTAGTCTCTACAATATCTCCTAGATTAAGCACATAACTGCTTTTAACTTCTGCGAGCCTTGAGATGTCTTGGCTGAGAAGGTAGTATGAATTGTCTCTAATATCAGCTGCGTGCCTTATAGAAGTAACAATGTATTCCATGAAAAACACTATGGTACTGGATTTGTTGAATTGTATCTGACAGTAAGGATGCAAGCATTGTTCACTGTTGCATTCTTGATGTAGCCACAGTATGAAACATTGTCATATGTGCGCGCAAGTGTTGTAAAGCAGTCCCATGAAAGAGTTTGGTTCAGTTCATTGCATAGCGAAGGGTTTTTTGTATTTATTGCCTCTGAAATCAAAACGCTTGCCCTGCATACCCCAGCAAAAGAGCCGGCATTCGAACAGGAGTTCAGCAAGGCTGTGTAGTTGACTTGCTTAGGTACTGGCGGTGGAGCTACAAACTGATAGCACAGCTGTCCTGCTATGCTTGAGTTTAGCGATGCACAGTAGCTCTTATTCTCGAGCTCGTCTGCAACATTTATAATGCACAGATCGCGGGCTGAAATATTGTAGCCATATGAGAGAAGAGAAAAACCATAGCCCATAAGGGTTTCATTTATCTTTGTTCTTGAATTTGAGAGTATGCTATGTACAGTGCTTGCATTTGCACTTGGCGAAACATATTTGCACAAAAAGATGTTCTTATACTTTAACGCATTTGACAGGCTTACAGATGAAATGCACAAGCTTTCATTTGCGCCTGCGAATGAGCACAGGCTTATATTGCCTGAGCTGAGCGCAGCATCAAAGAAGCAATTTTGGAAATTTTGGCCTGAGAGTAGATTGCAAAGGATAGAATTGCCTGTAAGATTCACGAAATGCTCTATACAATCGATCCCCACAGGCATGTAAGATGCAAGTGCTTCTTTGCAAATGTTTGAATTTCCGGAGTTATATGCTACTGCCTCATAGCATGATGCTGCATAGGAGCCGTTTAGGTTTGAACAGATAGATGCATTGTTAGTAGAAACGGCCAAGTTAGTAAAGCATGAAATCTTGTTCTGCTCTAGTATTATGCTTGCACACTTCTGCTGCGGAGATTTGCCCTGAACCATTATGGTAGATACAAGTGCAAGAAGAAGGATTATTACCACTAAAATTATATACAAAATAAGCTTTTGCCTTACAGTAATAGAGTTCGCTTTACTGGCTTTTTGCATTAAATTTCCTCATTATTTGAAGTTCTGCTCAGCGGCATATATCTTGAAGCCCTTTGGAGTTATCTCGTATGGAGAGGTGACAAAACTGTGGTTGTTGCCCCTCATCTTTATTACCTCCAGTGCGAGCTTCCTTTTCTCCTCTTCTCCAACCTGATACATTACTATTATGCCGTCGAATATAAAGAACTCAGACTTGAATTCGAGCTTCGCCCTCTCAGGATTTGAAAGCTCAGAAGTGAGTAACGACGTTACGCCGAGCCTTCTAAGATTGCTCACAAGCGCAAGCATAGACCTTCTGTATGTCAGGGGATCGCTCACAATAAGATCAAGCAAAGAAAGAGAATCTATTACTACGCGCGTAGCCTTTGCAGATGAAACGGTGCTCTCAATATCAGATAATATTCGCCCAAATTCGTATGTCGTTGAGCCTTCGCTTTGCTGAAGATGCGCTGCAGGCTCCTCGCTCTCCACTGTGAGAAGGCCTTTGTCAATAAGCTCATCAATATCATCAAAAGAGCTAAATGCGGATTTTGCATTTTCAATGACCTTTTTAGAATTTTCTTCAAGCGCAAAAAGAATGCCTGGATTCCCCATTTTTGCATTCCTATATAGGAATTCGAAGGAAAGCAAGGTTTTTCCAGCACCTGGGCCACCTAGCAATATAACCTGATTGAATTCTGGTATACCACCATAAAGAATAGTATCAAGCCCTTCTATGCCTGTCTTCACCAGATTTACCATAGCACCACTACTTTATAATAGGGGTTCAAATATTTAAAACTAACCGAATAAAAGTTTATCATGGAAAAGAGACTTGTCTATTTTGGTGCACTGCTTCTCGTCTTTAGCTTAATCGCTTCGTACAGTGTAGCCACATACTTTTTCCAAATTCCGGAATATTATACTATGAATATTGCGATAGCGCCAAATATGAGCACGGTCTCACAGATATACTTGGTCAATTCAAATCTCACAACAATAATATATAATTCTACAGAGCCTGTCAATTTCTATGTTGTAAATGAAAGCGTATATAGAGTTTACAAACTTGTGCCTCCAAGAGATTTCCCAACAAACATAAGCGGAGTTTACGAGGCAATATTAAACAGCAGGTCAGGCATGTTCAGCAACTTCATCAAGCTGAATAAGATGCAGAACCTGGTTGTATATAATACAACAGGTCTTGCCAACGGCACTTATTACATGCTGTTTTCTAATGTTGGAAATGTGCTCGCGAACGTCTCTGTTGTATATATCAACCAAAAAAACAACAGAAGCTACGGATATGAGTATATGTTTGCATTTGGGGGCGTAGCCGCGGTGCTCTTCCTCGCCGGCTTGGCTCTGATATTATACGGCTTTATTAAGGCAGGTAGAGAGAAAAATGAGGAGAAGCTTGAGAAAAAAACAAAAGGCAAAAAGAGTGCAAGGAAAACTGTCTAACCACGGTTCGTCGAAAAGTTTATTAATACCCATGCCATAATAATTCTATGATTATATGGATGAGCTTCAAGAAAGAATTGCAGGAGAAATAGCCCTTTCCGACAGTCCGGGAAGCGCAATGAAGAAATGGAGGGAGCTCTTTGGCATATCGCAGGTTGAACTTGCAAAATATTTGAAAATCTCAACCTCAACAATAAGCGACTACGAGGGCAACAGGAGGATGAGCCCTGGAGTTGGCGTAATAAAGAGGTTTGTGGAAGCAATCTTCGAGATAGACAGGCAGCATGGAGGAGAGGTTATAAGAAATCTCGCAAAATTCGGCCCTGCCGAGCAAAAGGAGGAGCCGTACTTCTTTCTCAAGGATTTCTCCGCCCCTATCGACGGCATAGATTTCGCAAGGCTCATCGATGCCAAGATAGTCGCAAATCCGAGCACGCTCGATGTGGTGAAGATTTTTGGCTACACCCTTCTTGACAGCCTCAGGGTAATTCTGGAGATTTCCCCAAATGAGTATCCGAAGCTTTTCGGCACCACAACAGAAAGAGCTTTTATCTTTGACCAAGTTAGCACAGGAAGGTCGCCAATGGTGGTTGTTAGAGTAGCCCCAATAAAGCCCAGGGTTGTTGTAATAAGGGGACTTGAGGATGTAGACAAGCTTGCAGTGAAGATAGCACAGGTGGAGAAGATACCTCTCCTTTCCACAAAGCTGAGCGTTGAAGAGATAAAAACGAGGTTGAACAATATATGATAAAAGGAGTTATATTCGATTTGGATGGCACATTAGTGGATACAGTCGAAGTCTGGGCTGACATTTGGGAGAGGGCTTTCAAGGAGGAGGGCTTGAATGTAAGCAGGGATGAGATTAAAAGATTTGTCGGTCTACCGCTGGACGGCATTATAAAAAGCCTTGGCATACACAGCGAAGAATTGGAAAGAAGAATTGCAGATAAAAAGAAGGACCTTGTAAAGCTCTATGCTGACAAGGCAAGGCTCTTTCCAGATGTAGTGCCAGTATTGGAATACCTGCGTGATAAAAACATTAAGGTATGCGTTGCAAGCTCTTCCCTTGACGACTGGATAGAATATATGCTCAAAAAATTCAGGCTTGAAAAATTTGTGGATTCGTATGTAAGCGGATACAATGTAAAAAGGCCCAAGCCTGAGCCAGACGTCTTTATTGAGGCATTCAGGCGCATAGGTATTGATCCGAAAGATGGAATGGTAGTTGGAGACAGAGAAAGCGATGTAATACCGGCAATTAAGATAGGAGCAAAGGCCGCATTGATAGACAGGCTCGGGGAAACGAAAGACCCCAAAGAATATGCTGTTATAAAAACCCTCGAGGAGCTTAAGAAGATGATAAGGTAGTGCGATGGGAACAGAAAGGGTGGAAAGATTTATAAAGGAAAACAACATAGAGGCTGAGCTCAGAGTTTTGGGGCAAGAAAGCACAAAAAATTCTGAGCTCGCGGCAAAGGCTGTGGGCTGCACCATCGCTGAGATAGCCAAGAGCATCGCTTTTTACTACGAAAAAGGGGGAGGAAAATATGCTGTTATTGTCGTGCTCAGCGGAGACAAGAAGGTTGACGAAGAGAAGCTTATGAATTTCCTTGGCGCAAGAGAAGTAGAACGGATGAGTCCTGATGATGTGAAAAATGAAACGGGCTACGCTATAGGCGGCGTGCCTCCGTTTCCTCACAGCGAAAAAATAAAGGTGGTTATTGACAAATCCCTTTTCAGGTTCAGGCGCGTCTGGGCAGCGGCTGGTGCACCCAACGCTGTAATGAAAATATCCCCAGAAATGCTCGCCAACAAGCTTCGCCTCAGGATCTGCGATGTTTCAAAGTAGCAAAAGCATTTTTATAATTGACAACAAAAGAGTATTGTATGCTAGTTTCAGAACTCAAAGGCATGGCGCCAAATGAATTCATAGAATCCTGCAGAGAGAGGGGTTTGGAAAGGCTCACCCCGCCGCAGGAGCTTGCAATAATGGCTGGACTTTTCAAGAAGAAGAATATAGTTGTGGCAAGCCCCACAGCAAGCGGCAAGACCCTTATTGCAGAGATGGCGATGATAAACAGCGTGATAAGGGAGCAGAAGAAGGCTGTATATGTAGCTCCCCTCAGGGCACTTGTGAGCGAGAAATTTGAGGAATTCAAGGCTTATTATCCCTACCTGAAGATTGCAATCTCAATAGGCGATCTTGATTCGCTAGACCCGTGGCTTGAGAAGTATGACATCATTCTTGTGTCAACAGAAAAACTCGACAGCTTGATAAGGCATGGCTCCGAATGGATAAAAGAAGTAGGATGCTTTGTATTTGATGAGATCCACATGCTTGGCGATGCAAGCAGAGGCTCTGTTCTCGAAATACTTATAACAAAGCTAAGGAGGATAGTAGCGGGAGCGCAGATAGTCGCGCTCAGCGCGACGATAGGCAATGCAAACGAGATAGCAGAGTGGCTTGATGCAGAGCTCGTAGAGAGCGATTACAGGCCTGTGCTTCTTAAAAAAGGCATAATCCTAGACGGCAAGATATACTATAGAGATGAGGAAGAGGAGCTTCTCGGCAGCAGCAAAATTCCAGAGATAAGAATCGTTGAGGATACAATAGAAAGGGGCAAGCAGCTCATCATATTCTATTCGACAAAAAGAAATGCAGAAGCAGGGGCGGAGAAGATAAGCAAGATTGTAGAAGGATATATAAAAGAGGAGGAGAGAAAGGAGCTCAGCGAGATAGGGAAGAACATAAAAGATGTGCTCGGCAGGCCGACAAGCCAGTGCGAAAAGCTCGCCAAGGTTGTAGAGAAAGGTGTAGCTTTCCACCACAGCGGATTGGTAAATGAGCAAAGGAAGATTGTCGAAGACTCCTTCAGGATGGGCAAGATAAAGGCTGTTTGTTCAACGACAACCCTTTCGCTGGGCATAAACATGCCTGCACATACTGTAGTTGTCAGAGATACAAGCAGGTACAACGAATTCGAGGGCGGAGAGAAGCTAAGCGTAAACGAAGTAACGCAGCTTTTTGGCAGGGCTGGCAGGCCCAAATACGACAGGGAGGGAAGGGCATTGCTCATAGCAAAGTCGAAAGGCGAGATTATAGACCTATATACAAGATACATAGATGCTGAGCTTGAACCCATAAACTCAACGCTCGGCATGCTCCCGATTCTGAGGACCCACATCCTTGCTTTTGTCGCGACGGAGTTCCTGAGAAGCAGGGAAGCGATATCAAATTTCTTCAGCGAGAGCTTTTACGGCTACCAGTATGGCAACATAAGAGAGATAGACAATATAATAGGAGAGATACTCAACGAGTTTTTGGACTGGGGATTCGTAGAAAGAAGTGGAAGCCTGTACAATGCGACAAGAATAGGCAAGAGGGTGAGCGAGCTTTATATAGACCCGCTCTCGGCAAAATGGATCATAGACATGCTCCCAAAGAGAAGGGACATTATAGCCAACCTTTTCATGATTACAAACAGCATAGAGATGAGGCCTTATGTCAAGGTTGTGGAAGATGCAGAGGAAGGATTCTATAGGTACAAGGGCTTCATCGATGAATGGCTAGAGGGAGAGATGAATGAATTCGGATTCTACGACCCTCTTAAAGCACTAAGCACTGCATACATGCTCAATGATTGGATAAACGAAAAAAGCGAGCAGGATATTGTAGAGAAATACTCGACCACGCCCGGGGCGCTGCACACAAAGCTTACAAATGCCGACTGGCTCATCTACGCATCTTCTGAACTTGCAAAGATAATGCACATACCGAACATAGACTTGATAGAGCTGAGGCTAAGGCTCAAGTACGGCATAAAGGAGGAGCTGCTTGACCTTGTAAGATTAGAGCAAGTTGGAAGGGTAAGGGCAAGACTTATGTACAACAACGGCATAAAGAGTGTATCGGACTTGAAGAGCGAAAGTGCAAAAAAAACTGTCGAAAAGCTCTTTGGAAAAGAAATTGCAGAGAAAATCCTCTCGCAGGTATAATATATTTTCGTCGCTGCAAAGAAAGAAAAGGATTATAAAAGTTAACCTTTATATGTAATATGACCGTTTATACGGCGACCGGTGATATGAATGGGAGTTTTTGACAAACTGGGTCAGGCGTTTGGGACATCAAAAGAGATAAACATAGAGGAGTACATGGGCTCTGCGGAGATGGAAGATGTAGACGTTTTGAATGAGCCTGCTGACATGTACATAAAGCCAGTGGCAGTAGTGGGAGAAGACGACATAAAGCTAATAGAGGGCGAGCTTGAGAAGAAGAATATACTTCTCCTGAACATGGATGAGATAAACAAGAGGCCGAACACAAGGAACAACATACTCGCGCAGCTGAAGAAGTATGTAGAGAAGATAAACGGCGACATCGCTGCAATCGATGCCTCAAGAGTAATAGTGACGCCTGCAAAGGTTAAGATAATAAAGAGGAAAAAGGAGAGCAAGCAGTGAATTGCTAGGGCTTGAGCGCTATTATCATCGACCTTAGCTCGTACTTGTTGGGCTCCGCTCTTTTTATTATCTTCTTGAACACATTTGTTACTTCTTCTTTTTCTCTTATCTTCTTGTTCTTGTAGACAATGTCTTTGAAGAGCTCGAACAGGAGCTCCCTCTCTTTGTAGTATTCTTTGTCGTATTCTGTTTTTTCCTTGAATATATTTTTTCTGAGCGCAAACAGCAATATGGCGAGTGCATGCGATATATTGAGCACAGGGTATGCATTGCTCGCTGGTATATAAGCTATCGCATCGCATTTTGAGAGCTCCTCTGCTGTCAAGCCTGTATCGTCTCTGCCTATGACAAGGCAAATGCTTTCATTGCTGAACCTCTCGAGCTCGTCAGCATAATAGAGCTTTCTCACCTTGGGGTTGGCCTTGCCAAGCAGGCCTGTCGTGCCTATTACAATGCCACAGCCCTTTATTGCATCGTCAAAATTATTGTACACTTTCGCATGCTTTAGTAAATCGCTTGCATGCTTCGAATACATCAGAGCCTTCTTTCCAACTACGTTTGCCCTCGGCTTTACCACGTGCAACTTCTTTACTCCGAAGTTTTTAGCCACTCTTGCTATGTAGCCCATGTTCATTTGGTATTTGGGGCTTACAATTACGAGCTTGAGCATCACAAGCACCCAAGCACAGCGATCACGTTTACAAGTATATGGCCAATGAGCGACGGGTATATCGAGCTGGTCTTCTTGAATATATAGCCTGCGATTATGCCAAATACAAATGCCGCGATTATGTCGATGCCAAATGTGGAGCCGTAGCCAGCGTGCAATACCGCAAAAAGAACCGCACTTAGAATTATTCCAATCCTCTTTACAAGGAAACCCCTAAAGAAGAGTTCCTCATCTATCGGGCCTACTACCAATATAAAGAAGATAAACCAAAGGGGCATGCCTGTAATCGCTTCGCATGCGTTCGTTGCGAAGCTTATCTTTGTTATATCGCCTATTAGCGTAATGCTGAGCTCGAGAAGCAGTACGATGAGGAAGAGCACGATGCCTATTGCTATTATCTTCGATGCCCTAAGCTTCTGTATTATGCCAAGATCAGCTGCGGCCTCGTTGAGGCTTTTTCCAGAATGCGCTAGATAAGCGAATGCAAGCGCAGGCAAAAGAAGAGAGAAGAGGGCTGTCGTCAAGACCTCTGCTTCATTCGCTGTTATGTATGAGTAGGAGTAGAGAAATATTGAGATTATGAAAAAGAAAAGCAGAAAGTAAAAGATCAGGTAAGATAAAGCCTTAAAGAGCAGATGCTCACTCTTCTTCTTTATCAGTTGAATCCACCTCTTTCTTTGGTCTCTTCCACTCAGTGTAGCCACACTTTCCGCATGTATATCTGTCTTCGTGCTCCGCCATTCTGGAGCCACACTTTGGGCAAAGCTTGCCCGGCTTGTAAGGCTTGAACTCTTTTTTAGCTTTATTTTCTTCTTTTGCCATCATCATGCACCCTCTTTATTCTCTTTGTTATTATCTACATTCTCAGATTTCTTTGCTTCTTCTTTTGCTTCCTTTGGTTCTTCTTTCTCCTTGTTTTCACTCTTTTTCGCTTTTCTCGCTGCCCTAAATTTAGGCTCTATTTTCATAGCCTCTTCATCCTTGTATGAATATACTGTAACCTCGCTTTTTGTAACTCCAAAGAGTTGGTTTATCTTCGCAACAACAGTAAGCTTTGGATTCAAGTTCAGCTTCTTTGAGACCTCTTCCTTTATCCTATCTCTTGATGGGGTGCTTTCCCCATAAATAGCGTCGCAAAATATCTCCCTCCTGTTGAGAAGTTTGTTCTCCGAATCCCTTTTTACTATGATATCTATCTTGTCCATTACGCACCACCCACAATCCTTGATATTGCACGCTGGTCCATGCTCTCTATAACCTCTACCTCCGCCCCCGGCTTTATGCTCTGCTTGAGGTCTTCGGGTATAGGCAACTCATATGTCTCATATGTCTCTAGGTCCATGAGCTGCGCGTTATCGCCAGAAATAGAAACGACCTGAGCGCGCTTTTTTGTTATAACAGGCGCCTCAACATCAGCGCTGCTTGGCTTGAGCAATGTCCTCTTCTGGCCATCGAACACGCCTATTGCTGTTATTCTAACCTTTGCCGAGCCGTGCTTGCCTGGAGCAGATGTTTCGATGTCAACGACTTTGCATGGGACATTGTCTATCAATATAAACCTGCCTTCCTTCACATCTTTTATCGGTATATATATAATTTCTCCTGGCACTGAACCACCAAAAGCAAATCAAAAAGTATTATTTGTTTTACACTAAAGCTATAAATATATTACGAATTGATGTAGTGCTTTCATTTTTTATATACCCAAAGATCGAAATGTCTTGAATACAATTTTAGTAGGTTCCTTCGTAAGGCGACTTTTAAATACGCTCACCCAAACTGGGAGCGTGCTTCTGTCAAGCTCGTAAGCCCATGTATTGTCAGATAATCCAAATATATGAGGCGCTTGATTGAGGAGAAGAAAATTATAGCACCTTTTTATAAAATTATACGACACAACTACAAGAGGATCTTGCATAACGTCATAAAAGGAAAAACAAAAAACAAAAATCAGTATATTGTCTCTA
>JBAMLQ010000084.1:0-2576 GCA_039793505.1 Candidatus Micrarchaeia archaeon | reverse complement strand
TTGCTGTTTCCTTTGCATAGCCAAGCCCATCGTATTTTTCTATCATCTCCCTTAGGAAGTTTATCTCCTCTTTCGTCTTGTCCTTCCTCTCTTTTGCGTATATCTTGTCTATCTTCTCTTTTTCCTCCTTTGTGGCGTTCTGGTATGTATGAAGTATTATAAGTGTCACTTTGCCTTCATACAAGTCCCCAAAGTTTTTCTTGCCAAACTTTTTCTCATCGCCAACCATGTCAAGAATGTCGTCGGTTATCTGGAAGGCAATGCCTGCATTCTTTCCTACTTCTTTGAACTTTTCAAGAATTTCATCGCTTTGTCCCGCAACAATTGCACCAAGCTGCAAGGGCCCGTAGACTGTATAATAGCATGTTTTGCTATCAGCAATCCTATAATAAAGATTTTCATCGGCCTTTGCAAGGTTTTTGGTATAATGAATGAATTCATTTTCTATATGCTGTCCCTCAACTGTATACTCAAGCATGTCATAAAATTTATTGTAGAGCCTTTTTCCTTTTTCTGGACCGTATTTCATGGCATAGTCAAAAAGCATGCGCCACATGGCCATATGGCCTAAATTGCTTGCATTCATTGCATGTACCCAGCCGTAGAGCTTTTGTATTGCTGGCTTTCCTCTCCTAAGGTCTGAATCATCTTCACAGTCATCTTGCATGAGAATCCAGTCTTCTGAGAGCTGCTCTGCAGCAGCCGGCAAGGTCAGCTCTTCCAGGCTTGCGCCGAAAAGCAATCCGCTTAGCAAAACAAGCCCGGGCCTTCTATAGCTTCCCTGCCTGTCTATATAGTCCCTTGCAATCGTGTAGAACTGCCTGGGCTCCTTTATAGGAACATAGCTGCATATCGTGTTGTAAACCTTCTGCCTATGCATCTCTATGAATTCTTTAAAGTTCATAAAATCAACTACTATTTCGATTGTATGCTTTTTATCTTTTTTGATGCATATTGGCAGTAATCCCTGAGCGGGCATTCCTTGCATCTTGGCACTTTTCTGCAAAACCTCTTTCCTAGCTCAACAAATTGGGCGTGAAAGTCTTTATACAATTCCAAATCTTTTTCTAGCCTTTTTTCAAAGTATTTTTTGAGATCATCATATTCTATCTCTTCATCAATTCCATAGATCCTGTGCATTATCCTTCTCGTATATGCATCTACTACAAAAGTGGGCTTCTCAGCAGCATATAGTATTATGGAATCAGCAGTCTCCTTTCCTATGCCATTAAGGCTAAGAAGTTCTTTCCTAAGCTCCTCCTCGTCTTTTTGGAAGAATTTTTCTAAGCCGCCACTCTCCTTTATGTAAAGGGCAAGCCCCTTTAGCCGTTTCGCTTTTTGCCTGTAAAAGCCAGCAGGCCTTATCAGGCTCTCAAGCTCGGAAAGATCAATGCCTGCGAGCCTATCAATCGATACGACATTTTTTTCTTTCAGGTTTTTTATCGCCTTCTCTACATTCTTCCATGCCGTGTTCTGCGTCAGCACTGCCCCAACTACTATCTCTTCCTTCGTCTCCCCAGGCCACCAGTTCAAGAATCCGAAATTTTCCCTAAGCCTAGAATAAAGCTCGCTTAGCCCAAGCATCCAAACACTAGAGCTTTATCTCCCCAGAGTCTATCTGTGCTATTATCTCCCTTGCATCCTTGCCTTCGCATGTTATATTCATGCTTTTGCATGTGCCAAGGACCTGCTTTACCTTCTCTGCAAAGCTCTTCCCGTATAGCATGCTTTCCTTCATCTTGGCTATCTTCTTTACCTGCTCGAGCGTTATATTGCCGGCAACCTCCTCTTTGCTCTTTGCCCCATGCTGTATGCCGAGCTCCTTTAGTATAAGTGCACTTGTTTGTGGTGAACCAACCTCTACTTTGTAGTTTTTTGTCGATGGGTCTACACTTACCTTTACAGGCACTTTTATTCCTTCAAACGCCTTTGTTTTTTGGTTTATCTCCTCTATTATCTTTGCAATATTTACTCCAAGCGGCCCCAACGCAGGCCCAAATGGTGGTCCACCGGTAGCTTTTCCACCCTCTATTAATCCAGTAATTACAACCTCGCTCATAAAGACACCTTTACATTTTCTCTGCTTTTTCTATTACTCTTGCTGTATTGGATTTTGTAGTGACCGGAATAGGTACAGCAACATCCATCAGTTCAACAGTTATTTCATCTTTTGATGTGTCAACCTTTATAACCTTTGCCTTATAGCCCTTGAATGGGCCGGTAAGGAACTCAACTACATCATTGATTCCTATCTCTTGCGCGCTCCTCTTAACTTCAAGCATGGCATTAAGTTCGCCCTCGCTAAGTGGCTTTGGCAGCATGCCTTTTACATGTGGCTCGTTCATTATAAGATCTCTGCACGCTACTTCGCTTTCTGCTTCAACTATAAGGTAGCCTTTCATGCCTTCGACAAGAACGATAGAATATATAGGCAGGCTTGTTTTCATTACCTTGTTTTCCAATATATCCACCGTTATCTTCTCCTGGCTTGAAGTTACTCTTATTACAAAATACATGTTCTTCAACCCGTTATATATTTTAAGCTTCAATTTTTAAAGATATACTATGAAATGCTT
>JBAMLQ010000083.1:0-19648 GCA_039793505.1 Candidatus Micrarchaeia archaeon | reverse complement strand
GCTGTTTATAAGTTCCTTAGCTTTCTCAATCGACGAAAGCTCCGCTACTCCTTTACCTTTTTTCGCCATAGAAATCATCTTTTACTTAACTCCATAATCTTGGAGTTAAGTATATATTATACCAATATTTAAAGGTAATGGTGTGGGCTTTTAACTTGAAGATATACGCCTCGGCCGGGATTCGAACCCGGGTCACAAGCGTGACAGGCTCGTATGCTAGACCACTACACTACCGAGGCTCAATTATATTCTGCGTTATCCTTTAAATCGCTTTTGTGCATACCTATACTTCAATACTATAAGCGTGAAATAAAGCACTCCAGATAAACCGCTCAAAATAGCGAGCGGCCAGCTTTCTATCAAAAAGCCATAAATGGTCCACAATATCATTCCTGCAACAATTATCTCAAGCCAACTATAGGCAAGCTCATCGGCTCTCCTTTTCTTTACCAATTTCAGTATCTCTGGAATTATTGCTCCTGTTGTAAGAATTCCAGCAACATATCCGAGAATTGCTACTAACAACTCTTCACCATTTATTTCCCGTTGGGGTGAGTCGAACACCCAACCTGCCGGTATCCTTTTGATGAAAGGGTATCAAACTACAGCCGGCCGCTCTAGCCATTGAGCTACAACGGGTAAAAACTTAATATTATTATATCTATAGATAGCTATAAAAATTATGCCAGCTCCGAGCGGCAATGATCCGAAGGCGACAAGCGTGAAGACCAGCAAAGGTGCAAAACCCGCTATAAAGAAAAGAGCGAAGACAAGCAATAAAGCCATAGCAAGAAGGGCGCCCCTTTCAATTTACAAGTTCAAGGACATACTTAGGGAATTTGTATCCCATGCAAACTTTCCAGATGCGCTTGCAACAGTGTTCGCATTAGCGAGTATCTCCTTCGCTGTCCCATTCTTCCCGTTGCCGGTAATAATTGTTCTCCTTATCCTCACATTTGTTCTTACAATGGTTCATCCATTGATAGGCCTCATGGCTCTTCTATTTGAATCGCTTCCTATGTTCATTTACCAAGCCCCGCTATTAGCGTGGCTCTTCATGCTCTTCATGAGCGTAGCCTTTTTGTTTGGCTTCAAGCACTACAGGACCATAACCTTTATCTACATGCTTATAGCCCTTCCATTCTCCTATCTAGGCTATTTTCTCGAAATTCCAGCATTTGTCCTTACTGTTATGGTAGTCGGCACCAAGCGAGGTGTGATAAGTGCCATTGTTGCTGTTTTGCTTATTGCTGCGATCTCTGGGCTTACAGGCTTGCAGAATACTGGTAGCGTAGCATTCAATGCAAGCTATGCGCATTCATTAATAAGCGCAAGCCCCTATGTCAAATATCTTGTCGCTTCAAAGCCCCTACCTTCCCTTTATAACATGAGCTCTGCATGGTCAAATGCCTTTGGCGAATTTGCCAGCTTAAAGGTGACTGGCGGTATAACAAGTGCGCTTTATCTTGCAACACTCTCAATTGCTTCACAGCCTGTAAGCGCAGGAGTAGAGGTTATGCTCTGGGCAATTATTGTAATTGTGATGGGTAATTATGTTGTAAACAGCAGGTCAAAATACAAAGGAACAGTGGCGAGCACATTTAGCGTGCTCATACCTATAGCATATGTGGCCCTTTCTTATATTACAAAGAGCTCTTATACTTTATTTCCGTTTATAGGCTTTGCAATAACTCCATTTGTGCTTCTCTTCTTCGAGCTTAACGACATACAAGTGATAAAGGCATTAGAGGTCATGAAGCAAGATTTTAGGGCCCATTTTGGAGAGGGGTTCGAGGACTTGACAAGCGGGACAAATGAGACCCTTGATGATGTAGCGAATTATGAAGAGACAAAAGAAGAGCTTAAAACAGCCATAATATCCCCAATCGAGCATAGGGAGATATCTGGTGCGTATGGTGTCAGAGCTGCGAAAGGTATCCTCCTCTTCGGCCCGCCAGGCACAGGTAAGACACTCATAATGAGGGCGCTTGCAAATGAGATAAGGGCTGGCTTCTTCTATGTTAAGGCTTCTTCTATACTTTCTCCTTATTCTGGAGAGAGTGCGCAAAGAATTTCTAACATATTTGCAATCGCAAAAAAGCATGCCCCGTGTGTTTTGTTTTTTGATGAGATAGATGGAATAGCTGGGACAAGAGGTGAGCAGCAGACAGAGGCAGGAAAGCAGATTCTTTCCACGCTGCTCAGCGAGATGGACGGCTTTCAGCGCCTTGATAATGTTGTGATAGTAGGCGCTACTAACGCACCTAACCTGATAGATCCAAGCATCTTAAGGCCAGGAAGATTTGACAAGCTTATTTATATGCCTCTGCCAGACGCACACGGAAGGGCCGAGATATTCAAATACTACCTGACAAAACTACCCATTGGCAACGACATAGACTTTGACAAGCTCGCCGAACTCACAGAAAGATACTCTGGCGCTGACATAAAAAACGTGTGTGATGAAGCTGCGCGTGAGGTTGCAGAAGAAGCTACGACAATGAACAAGGTGCTAGAGATAACAATGAATGATATGATAAATGTTATTAAAGCTACCAAGCCTTCTACTTCGTTGAGCATGATAGAGGAGTATAATACTTTCAAGATGGACTATGAGAGAAGGCTTCATCCTGAGATGCTCGAAAAAGAGAAAGAGGAGAAAGTATCGCTCGAGGATGTAATCGGTCTTGACGAAGCGAAGAAGGCAATTTACGAAGCTGTAGAAATACCTATATTACATCCAGACCTTGTAAAGAAATATGATGTGCAGAACATAAAAGGTATACTTCTCTTTGGCCCACCAGGCACAGGCAAAACCATGCTCATGCGCGCCGTTGCTTCAGAGATAGGTGACGTGCACATGATCTCAATCTCCGGCGCCGAGATAACAAAAGCCGGACTCGACAGGGCGATAGCAAAAATAAAGGAAGCATTCGAAAGGGCGAAGGAAAATGCACCATCAATAATATTTGTAGACGAAATAGATGCCGTGGTGCCGAACAGGGAGACAGCAAGCGAATTTGGCGTAGACCTTACGGGAGAATTCTTGGAGGAGCTTGATGGCTTGAAGGCTGCGTACAATATTGTTCTTGTAGGTGCAACAAACAGGCCGGATGCGCTTGATTCTGCACTTCTTAGGGCAGGCAGGTTTGACAAGCTCATTTTTGTACCACCACCAAATGAAGAACAGCGCAGTGAGCTATTCGCACTTTATCTCAAAAAGGCCCCGCTAGAAGATGATGTAGATTTCAAAAAACTAGGCAATGAAACACCAGGCTTTACAGGTGCAGACATTGCAAATCTGTGCAGGCAGGCTAAGATGAACGCTCTCGAAGCTTCGGTGGTCCAAAATAAGGAAGTAAAGATAAGTATGAAGGACCTCGAAGAGCTTATCGAAAAAGCAAGACCTTCAGCGCCAAGCATGGTCGTAGGAAAATACCTCTCTTTCCTCTCCACCTATGGACAGCGCTAATTAGCTGAGTTAGCTGAGCATCTTGAGCCTATTCTTGAATATTTTGTTCGCCGCAACTCTTGAGAAGTTGCCTGCATTTATCTCGATGCCGTTGTTATCCTTTATCGAAGCAAATTCTATCTTTATAAAGTCTCCGGGGTGCAAGGAAGTTACATAATCACAGGAAGAATCCCAAAACGCGGCGCTCAAATTTATTACTCCATCAGTAAGCGTGCACCTTACCACTTTCCTTTCTTTCCCATTTTGGTCATTGAAGTACCTTGGAGAACCTATCTCTACAATTTTGCCGAATACATCAATATCTTTTTCACCAACACTCAACGTGGAAAAATCGCAAATACCTTCTTTTGCAGGCTCAATTCTGTTGAAAAATGTATTTTTCGTGCTAGAAAGTTCGAGGTCTGTAAGGCCCTTCCTTAGCATGAGGTTGCTCGCCAAGATCTTATCTCCCCTTTCTATCGGCATTGTATCTACTAAAATAGAGGCCTTATCCCAGAGCGCAACCCTTATGCTACCATTTGTGCTTCCAAGCACCATAGTCCTTAGGAATCTCTCTCTTCCATCTCTCTCAAATCTCTTCGGGTTAAACAACCTGTAAACATACTCTTCAATTTCTACTATGCTTCCCAACTCAATCTTGCCATTATAAATATCCTGTATCTTCACCTTTTTTGCCGTAAATTTTGCTGCATTTTCTTTATTTACCATACCGGAATAAAAGTCGCGCGGATCTTCCATATTATGTATTGCTCAAGAAAATTTTTTAGCGTTAATTATATCAGAATTGCAGCAGCAGCCTGCGCAAGGCTTATCATCGGAGCCGGATAAACACCAAAGAAAATTATAATTGCCAGGCTTGCTAAAGCAGCAAAAGAAATAGAAAAATCAGCCCTAACATGCCTTGCATCTTTTTTGTTTGTATAAACAGCTATTATTATTTTGGCGTAATAATAAACAGATATTACTGTATTAATTATTCCAAGTATCGCAAGCCATACAAGATTAGAGTAGACTGCGCTGGAGAAAAGGAGGAACTTGCCTACGAAGCCAGCGGTGAACGGAATTCCAGCCATAGAGAGTAGGAGCACAGAAAGGGTGAGCGCCATAAACTTGTTTTCGCTGTTCAAGCCTATGTAATCCTTTGTTTCTATCCTTCCTTTTGTTTCAAGCAGGGCTATAACTGCAAATATGCCTATAAATGCGAACATGTGTGCAAAAATCTGGAAGATGCTTGCAGAGAGGCCGTATCTGCCTAGTGTGGAAAGTCCTATCAATATATATCCAACCTGTGATATAGAGGAGTAAGCCAAGATCCTTTTTACATTCTTCTGCATAAGTGCAGCAAGGTTTCCGTAGAACATTGTAAGTACAGCGAAGAAAATGAGAAGGTTCTGAGATATGTAAGGAAATATTACCAGCATTATGTAAATAAGCGCCACTATTCCTACCTTCTTGTTCAGACCGCCTAGCATTGAAGTTATGAATCCTGGGCTACCCTGGTAGACATCTGGAATCCAAAGGTTGAAAGGGAAAATTCCGGATTCAATACCAATAGCTACAACGAAGAAGAGAAGTGCAATTATATCTCCGGCGGTGTTCTGTGCTGTTATCTGAAGGTTTCCGTTCAGAAGGAAAAATGTTGCCGCTCCAAAAGCGAAGAGTCCAGCTGAGAGTGCAACAACCACAAAGTATTTTATTCCGGCCTCAAGCCATTTTCTCGAAAGGAGAAGGGAAATGACAGTTGGTATTGTGAGCAGCTCAAGCCCTATGAAAAGAGTCAATATCGAGGTTGACATTATAACAAGCAGCATCCCAAAAAACGAGAAGCTTGAGAGAAGGGAGAAATCCTGATACACAGGTTCGCTGTATGCTATAAACTGTACAAGGAGCATTCCAAATGTAATCATGAGGGATATCAGCGAAGAGAATTGATTTATTGAAAGCATACTATCAAAGTGTGTACCGAAGCTATCGCTATAAAGAATCATCAGAAGAAGTGAGAAGATTGACGCAAGCAAGAAAACAGTAAGTGCAAAATGGAGCTTTTTGTTGTTTGTCATTCTCGCAATTATATTAAGAAGCATGTATAGTGAAACAGCCATTGCAAGCGTTTCAAATAAAGTTATCATATAGCTGCACCTATGCTATTCAAGATAATTGGCGGAAATACACCTATAAATATTATAAGCAGCACAAGCAATATCATCGAAGCCTTGGCGTTTTTGTCGAGCAGATCAAACATCTCAGCTTCGCTTCCAGCAAGGAAGATCTTTTTATAAGTCCAGAAAAGGTATGACGCGTTTATTATTATTGCAGTCGCAGGGACAAGGATAAGAATACCAAAGCTTTTTGCCCCTCCCAAAAAGATAAGCAAATCGGTTACAAATCCGCTCGTAAGCGGCAATCCTATAGCTGCAAAAATGCCGAACAGGAAGAGATAGCTTACAAGCTTATCTCTTTTAATAAGAGCACCAAGCCTACTTATAATTGATGTGCCGAAGAGCTTCTCTATAACAAATGCAAGCAGGAAAAGCAAGCTTATTATCAATGCATGGCTTAGCGATCCAAAAAGTGCTCCGCTCATGCCAAGTGTATTCATTGTTGCTATTGTGAAGCCTATAATGCCAATTTCACTTATGCTTAGGTAGGAAAGCATTCTTTTGAGGTTTTTTTGGCCCAGGGCTGTGGCTGCGCCGTAAACCGATGAGAGCACAAAAAGTATTGCGATATAAAGTGCATACTCCTTTGCAAGAGGTAGCGAGACGAATAGTATAATAAGGCCATATATTCCAAATTTCGAGAGAACTCCAGCAAGCAGCATAGCGCCACCTGGCGGGGCTTCTGAATATGCATCTGGAGCCCAAGAATGGAAAGGAAACACTGGCATCTTTATCATAAATGCAAAAAGCAGCAATACTAGTATAAGGAGTTGAGCATTCTTAGGTATCATATAGCCCGTGCTCATAAGCTGTGCTATCTCGAAGCTATGGCTGGGAAGATAAAAGTAGATAAGCATTATCCCGATGAGAAGAAGCGAGCTCGAAAAGATCGAATAAATTATAAACTTCAGCGACGCATAGCGCCTGTCATAGCCGCCAAAGTGGAAGAGCATAAAGAACAAAGCTACTATCGAAAAGTCCCAGAAGAGGTAAAGTATAAAAAGATTTCCAGATAGGAATAGGCCAAGAACGCCTGCCTCTGCAAGCATTAAAAGCAAATTATAGCCCGTGCGCTCTTCGCTTACAAAAAAATTGCTTGCTATGCTTACTGCAAGGAAGATGGCAACGGAAAGAAGCGTAAATACGAATGTTATATTGTTTAGAATGAGTTCGAAATTCACATTTATCGCCGGTATAAAGGTGTAGCTTTCAACAATTTTTCCGCCGTTGGCAAATTGCCATGCGGCAAGCAAAAATATGATCAGTTCGAGCAAAGAAACTCCTATTGCTATCCCACTTGCCCAGCGTCTTGCAATTAGTGCTACCAAAACTCCTGCAAGCGGGAGAAGAAGCATAGCAAAGAGTATCGGAATCATGCAAATACCACCAGTATCCAGGTTAAAATCATGCCAATTATCACTATCAGGGCGTAAAAGCTTACATCACCGTTCACAATTCCTCTAGCCAAATCGCCGAGCCTATTGATTAAGTGCCCGAACCAATCAAAGAGATCATTGAGATATAGGTCAAATATATTTACTCCCTCGCCTATAAGGTATACGAATCTAGCAAAGACGTAATAAAAGAGGTTTATAAAAATGCTGTTGTATGCAAGTTTCTCAATAATTCCAAGCCTCGCTTTGATCTTCTGCTTTGAATATACAAGATAACCAAACAGAAATCCTACAACAACAAGGGCAGTTTCTATAATAGATTCCTCTATGCTAAGCGTAAGCATGTAGCCAAAGTAAGCAAAGTAAAAGAAAACTGCGCTCGCAAGAATCACAATCGCTGCCAAGAAGAGCATTGGTACTATCATGCTTTTTGGTTCTGAAAGATAGACAATATTCACGTTTCTGTTCTTTGTATCTTTTGACGTTACAAAGAGCCACCTGAATATGAAGAAGCTCGTTCCTATTGAGATGAGACTTATTATTGCATATGCGGCTAGATTGTTTGCAAAAGAGCTTCCAATGCCTATATTTGCAAAGAATCCGTCAAACGGTATAAAGCCGGCGAGTGCAAGAACTCCGAATAGGGTGGAGATATAGACAAACCTATTCTTCTTGAGCCCGTATATCTTTTCTATGTTTTCGCTCTCATTTGCATCTATCATTACCCCAGAGCTGAAAAAGAGCAGGCTCTTGTAGAATGCCTGTGCGAAGAAGAAATAAAGAGCAGCACCTATCGCTCCTACGCCTATCGCACTAAGCATGAGGGCTAGCTCTTCGACTGTGGAGTATGCAAGGATGCGCTTTACATGTTTTTCCCTCATTGCATTTGTCACTGCTAGAATAGCCGTAAGCAATCCTATTACTACGAAATACCAGAGAGTTTTTGTGTGCAAGAATATCGGGAAGAGGATTACTGCTGCGAATACACCTGCCTTTACCATCGTCGCGGAATGCAGATAGGCAGATACAGGAACAGGGCCTTCCATTGCATCAGGAAGCCATTCATGGAACGGGAACTGTGCAGATTTGGTTAAGATAGCAATAATGAGAAGAATCGTAGCCACGATGGGCTCTGCGCCTTTTCCAGTTGCGCTAATTATGTTTGAAAAGGTGAATGTGTTGTATGCATTCCAAAAGAGGGCTATCGAGACAATGAGGGCGATGTCTCCAATAAAGACGATTGTTATAACCTTTCTTGCAGCTTCGGATGCGCTGCCTTTAGTGTACCAGAATCCTATAAGAAGATAGCTTGTCACGCTCAGGAACTCCCACGCAACAAAAAAAGTTATAAAGTTTCCAGAGATTGCAAACATTGCCATTGCCAATGTAAAAGCAAGCATTTCTACATAATACCTCTTTAGCGAGGACTTTTCCTTGAAGTAGCCAAGCGAATAAGTATATATGAATGGAGCGAGACCAAGGACCAATATAAGAAGCAAGATATTTATTTCAGATATCGAACTCATCAAGCTTATCTCCGCTCCACCAACGTTGAACCAGTTTATAGAGTAGCTACCAAGGCTTACAAATGGCAGCATGGCCAAGCCGATAAGGCTTGCCGCTATCGATACATACGCTATAAGTTTGCCGTTTTTAAGCAATGATACAACTAGCAAAGCAACGAGGAAAGGCAACAATACAATGAAAGCAATCATACTATCCCTTCAATTCTGAAAACCTCTTTATTTCGAACGAGCCTGCTGGTTTGAGTATAAGGTATAGTGCAACTAGTACAATTACATCAAGCGCAGCCACAGCCCATATAGCAAGAATCATTTCTGCTCCGGCTGCGCCTTGTTTATATTCCATGCCATAAGCAAGCATGATTATGCTTGAAAGAAGCATAAGTTCTATCGAGAAAATTGTGATTATTATGTTCCTGCTGGATATAACTCCAGCTACGCCAATGCCGAGCAGGGCAGCGCTTAGATAGAGCAGCAAAATCATAGTATCTTTCCCACAAGCCTTTTTATGAGCAATATACTCCCAATAGCTCCAGCAAATGGGAGAAATGCAATAATATAAAGTATGTAAGGCGAGCTCTCCTCAAGGCTTTCGAAGCTCATGAGGAAGCCATTGTGCACAGTCGTTCCGCTCTCGCCTATTGGCAAGAGCATGAGAATAAACGACAAAGTAACAACTATGGCAAGAACCGAGAAGTATGCAAGGCTTGCATTTCTTTTGCTGCCTTTCTCAAAAGAGAAGGCAATGATCATGTATGTGGAAAGGCCCCCGACAAGAATCAACAGCTGGAGCAGTGCCAATATACTTTGGTTCGCAAAGAGCAGCGCAAGTGAGGCGCCGAAGAATGTAAGCGCCAGCGATATGGCTGAGCGCATTATGGATTTTGATACGTATATGAGGAAAGCCGAGCCTAGCGTAAAAAGCGCAACTGCAAAAAACATTGTCAGTTCGGCGAGCATGTTTTTCACCTCAATTCTTCAGGCCTCTTTATAAAATGCCTCCTGTCATTGGCAGTCAATTCATAATTTTTTGTCAGTACAAGGCAGTGCGTTGGGCAAACCTCTTCGCAGAGCCCGCAGAAGAGGCACCTTTCCTGGTCTATCTGCGGAAGCTTTCTCCTCCCTCTTTCCGTATTCGCATCAACCATAGTTATTGTCTTATTCGGACATATTCTCTCGCATGCACCGCAGCTTATGCATGTCTCTATGTCAAGCCTGTGAAGGCCCCTATAGTTGTCTGGCTGTATCTCCCTTTCTTCGGGAAACTTCGTTGTAAATCTCTCTTTTTCGAGAGCCCCTACAGTCTTTATCAAAGGCCTTAGCATATTCTTACCTTACAAACAATAAAAATGTTAATATAATATTAAAGATTGAAAGAGGCAGAAGCCAGAACCACCCGAATCTCATGAGTCTATCAAGCCTCATTCTTACTGTTGTTGCCCTTATAACAACTATAACTATCGCAACTATAAATGCCTTTATGAGAAGCCATATAACTTGTGGCAAATATGGGCCTATCCATCCGCTCAAGAAGAGGAGTGAAATCAAGAGGGAGCCGAGGAACATTCTCGTATAGTCGACAAAGAGTGCAATTGCATAATATGGCGAGCCGACGTCAACAAGCCATCCTGCTATGAGCTCACTGTCAGCTTCCCTCAAGTCGAATGGCGGCCTTTCAAGCTCGGCAAGCATCGCAACGAAAAAGACAAAGAATCCTATCGGCATTAGAACAATAAATGGCATATGTGCTTGCAGATTTACTATATTTGTTATGTTGAAGCTTCCAGCATATAATGCAACGCCTGCTACAGCGAGGAGCAACGGAATCTCATAGCTGAGGGACATTATAACAGACCTCTGTGCACTTATCGCTGAAAACTTATTTCCGCTGGATGCACCTATAAGGAAGAGCATCAACGGCGCAAAGGAAAGAAGTACAAACACGGCAAGCAAGCCTAAGCTTATGCTTATTCCTAGTGTGTTTGAAAACGGCAGCATGTAAACAAGAAAGATTATCAATGCGAGAAGCAGGGGAGGAGCTGCAGAAAAGACAAGTCTATCGGCTGTGCTGGGCATTATATTCTCCTTTGCGAGAAGCTTAATAATATCTGCAAGGTTCTGGAAAAGGCCGAATTTGCCTACATAGGTAGGGCCATGCCTGAATTGGGCCTTTGCAATAGTTTTTCTCTCAAGCCAGCCGAACATGTAGTCAAAGAAAACTATGAATATAAATATTACAATTATCTCTATTATTAGCCTTGCTATGCCATTTGGTAAAATCAAAGCATTACCTATCAACATCGGCCATCACCAAGTCAAGGCTTCCAAGTATCGCGAACAAATCTGCATATCTCTCGCCGATTGCAATCTGCCTCAGCGAGGAGAGGTTTATGAATGCCGGCGCCCTTATTGAGAGCCTGTAGGGCCTTTGCTTGTCAGCGACCATGAAAATCATACCCTCGCCTCTTGGAAGTTCTCTCCTTACCTTTACCTCACTTTCCTTTACTGGAGGCGAGATGAGCTTTACAGGCATGCCTAATGCATCTCCTTCTGGCATAGATTTGAGTGCATCCCTTATGAGCTTTATGCTCTCCCTCATCTCTAGCATCCTTACCCTGTACCTTGCAAAAACATCTCCTCTTGTCTGCACCTGTGGAATAAAGTGGAGCTTGTCATATACATAGTAGCTGTAATCCCTTCTTACATCGAAATTGACTCCTGAAGCCCTTAGCACAGGCCCCGTAACTCCAAGCTCTATTGCATCCTTTCTCTTTAAAGTTCCAACATTCTTTGTTCTTTCAACGAATATAGGATTTTTCTCAAGATAAACCTCATATTCCTTGAGCCTCTTTTCAAGGTAGTCTAGGAGCTTCTTTGCATGCTCCTCAAAATTTGGTGGCAAGTCGATAGAAACACCGCCCAGCCTCATGTTCACATAGAACATCCTGCTTCCCGTAACATCTTGCAGGAGGTTCAGTATAAGGTCCCTGTCCTTCATTGTCCACATGAACATCGTGAACATCTGCCCAAGGTCGTTGCAGAAGGTTCCAAGCCAGAGCAAATGACTAGCTATCCTCTGGAATTCGAGGAGAATAAGCCTCACATACTTAGCCCTTTCCTTGGTCTGTATGCCCATTGCTTCCTCCAAGGCGGCAACATAAAGGTCGCTGTACGCCATTGGAGCCGCATAATCTATCTTTTCCATATAGCTCTCGTTCTGCATATACATCCTATTCTCAGCCAGCTTCTCAACGCCTCTGTGTAGAAATCCTATGTGTGGCTCCACATTTACAATCGTATCTCCATCTAGCGTCACAACTAGCCTGAGCACGCCGTGCGTGCTTGGATGTATAGGTCCTACATTTATTTTTGTGAGCACTCAATCACTTTTGTATGTTGAGCCCCATACGAAGCTCTTTCTTAGAGGGGCATCGATTCCGTCCCACTTTTCCAAGAGGAGCCTGTTTACTTTTCTTCCCAATATCTCGATACCAAACATCTCGCTGAGCTCCCTCTCGTAAAAATCTGCGGCTTTGTATATCTCAACAATGCTCGGCAGAGCATCGCCGTTTTTGATCTCTACCCTTATGTTCTCCTCTTTTTTGTTTGACATGTTCCTTAGAAAATATATTACCTCCAAGTGGTCTACATAGTCGACTGCAGTAATCTTGACAAGGTAGTCAAAGCCCTCTTTGCGAGCTTCCCTGAGCTTGTCAAGCAGATCCTCTCTTTCAATCTTCAACCTTACCACCTACCTTTTCCTGAAGTTTCATAAGTGCCTCAAACAGGTTCTCAGGCTTTGGAGGGCAGCCAGCGACATAAACATCTACTGGCAGTATTTGGTCTATACCTTTGATTATGTTGTAGCTTTCCCACCACGGGCCACCGCTCACAGCACACTCCCCATATGCTATAACGTACCTGGGCTTTGCCATTTGCTCATAAAGTCTTTTAATTTCTGGAGCAACGGCCTTGGTTACCCATCCTGCAACAATCATTACGTCGCATTGCCTTGGCGTGCCCCTGAAGAGGAGGTAGCCCTTCCTTTCAGCATCTATTCTCGCAGAGCCGAAGTCCATAAGCTCCATCGCGCAGCATGCAAGGCCAAACTGCATGGGCCAAAGCGAATTTTTTCTCGACCACTTTACTGTGCCGTTTGCTATGGCCTTTGTAGCCTTCTTTAGGTTCGTGAAGAAAGCCCCTGTAGGGGCTTTGTACGTTTTAAGCGAATCCACAACAAGCTGCTCCATTTCCTTTTTTGCATTTATGAATTTATCATCCATCATTTCACCTTTGCAAGGGCTATGCTTATTATTGCAAGCAGTGTTGAAAATACAAAAAGAATTGAGATTATTATGTCTTGCCAATAGCCAACTGCTCTGGCCGTGAAAGCCCAGAGGAGCGCAAATGCAAGCGTTATCTCAAATGCTACAAAAATCGTAAAGTAGTGGAGATACTCGTGCATTATGCTTGTCTCACGCCCTATAGGTATTTCTGCACTCTCATAATTTGAGTCCTTTATGGGATTATGCTCTTCTTCAGGGCCAAGCACTTTTGAGGCAAGCAGCATAGCAGCGGGTACAAAGATTGAAAAGAGTGCAAATATAAATAAGGTTACATAGTTTGAAAGCATATTTATAATAACATAATATACCTATTTAATAGTTGTTTATAATTTTGCTGATTTTATGGTAAGTGATCTAGCTATGCAGATAGTAAGGAGAGGAAGCATAAAGATAAGGGTAAGAAGAAGCGGCATGCTCCAGCAGCTCACATTCACTGTGAGGGAAGCCAACGCAGGCAACAGAAAATATTATGAGCTTGCAACCGAAAGAATTGTTGATACGAGCGAGCTGTTAAGGGTTGCAAACGAGGTCGGACTTCCTGTAAAGGCTCCTAACGGAGAGGCTTTTCCAAAAGGTACTGGCGCCACAGATTTCCTTGTAGAGCTTTTCCACTAACTTATTCTTCTTCCCAGCAAACAGTTTGTGCAAAGCCCTGTCTTCTTGTCATAATGTTCGTCGCATACGTGCCTGCCGCAGAGCTTGCATGTGTGCTTCGCAGGCTTGCCACATATGTAGCAAAGGGTGTGTATCATCAACCCAACTCATCAAAATTTATAATTCCAGCAAGCATCTCCTTCGCCTTCTCGATAGAGAGGGGCTTTAGGCCCTTGGCCTTCGCATATCTTACTTGGTATGCAATATAAGGCTCGCTCACCCTTGTATTCGGATTTATCTCCTTGCACCGATCTATATACTGGGATATGACCTTTACCGCCTCATCCTCGCTCATGCCCTTTACGTTTGCAAAATATGGGGCCAGTATAAGGTTTACCACCCTGTGCCTGAAATCTGGCAAGGGGTGTGCAAGAAGTTTCTCTATCCATGCATACCTTCCCTTTGTATCCGGCCTTACCCTTATCTCCTCTGCAGGAGCCTTTATCCCTTTCGAAAATTCTATAACCTCTTTTGGAAGATTATTTCTTGGAATTGGCAAGCCCTGCATTATGGCCTTTCGCGAAGCGTTTTCAAGCACTCCTATAAGTTTGTATCTCTCTATATATACAATTCCATTTCTCAATCGCTGATGTATAAGCAGGTATTCATCGTTTTTGGGTGCATTCTCTAAGTAAGGGCCAAAAGGAATTGCAAACAGGTCGCCATTTTGCTCTATCTTCATGCCGAGCTCCATGCCGATGTGCCTTATATTTTCGGTGCTTTCAGAGCTGAGTGCATTTGCAACCCGCCTTGCCTCTGCCAACGAGAATTTGCTTGTAGCAGCTTGCCCAAGTGCGCTCGCAAGCATGCGCGCATATACATAGCTTACAATATAATTTATTTTAAGCTCTTCTGAAGACGCCTCGCTGAATTCTATGACTCCCTTGCTCAGCGCCTCCTCGAGCCTGAGCTTCCCAAGCTCAAGATACTTCTCTTCTATCCTGTTTGCGCTTGGCAGCTCCTTTACTATTTCTTTCGCCTCCTCAGAAAACGGATATTTGTATGCTATCTCTAGTGCTTCATTCTGCATGATTAAAAATAGGAATAAAAATATATAACACCATTGCAAACGAGCAAAGAGATATATACTTTTTTTGCCTTTTATCAATGGCTATCTGGGCCGTGCTCGGATGAGAGTATGAAAGTAAAAAAGAGGGATGGCAGGGAGGAGGATTTTGTAAGGGAAAAGATCGTCGTGGCGGTAGTGAAGGCAGGGGGAAATCTAGAGAATGCAAGGGCGATAGCAAAGGAGGTTGAGAATACCTTTGCTAGTAGGAGCGCCGTCTCTACAGATGAGATAAAGAACGAGGTCTTGAAAAGGCTCAAGGACAGGGACGCAGCAGCATACAACGGCTGGCTGAGCTACAACAAGAACAAGAAAAGGTAAAGCAGCAAACAAGTGAAAAAATCCTATCTGAGTTAGTTTTTATGCCCATTGACAACAAGCTGGTAAAAGAGATCGCAAGCTACAGGATAAGTAGGCTTTTGGGGCTAGCCGAGGAAATGGCAAAAAAGAACACCAAGCTCTCAAGGGCACTTTCTAAAAGGTATGTGCTTCTCGCAAGGAGAATAAGCATGCACTACAAGGTGAAAATACCTAGGGAGATGAAGGAAAGGATATGCAAGAAGTGCAACAACTTTCTTGTTCCCGGGATAAACTGCAGCGTTGTGCTGGCAAGTTCAAAGAGGTTTGTTGTATATAAGTGTGAATGTGGCGCAGAGAATCATATATTTTACAAATAGCTATTTTGCCCCTATTTTTTCAAGGAAGAGCTGCGCAAAAGGTTCGGCATTCTCCGGATTTCTGGCGGTTATTATATTTTTGTCAAACTCTACCTCCATAGGCGAGTTTATCCCATAATAAATTCTGAGCAGTCTCTGCATCTCTTCATCTACAGGAGCGGAGAGCTTCGTGTCTGTAATTATGTTCGCCCTCGCTATTACCTTTATTGCGTTTCCTATAGCCCCTACAATTTTCTTTGAATCGTAGAACCTCCTTATAAGGTCAAGCAGCGGTCTGAAGTCGTAGAGCTTGTAAGATTCTATCCCTTCACCGTCAATAAGTATGAATCCATCGTACTCGTTTGGGTCTATCTTTGCCGTGTTTATACCTGGCATATATACAGCCCCATGCCTGCCTACGCATTCTTTTGTGGTGTAGCTCGTTATAACACTCTCTACCTTCCATTTGTCAAGGAGAAGCTTTACCATAGAGAGTGACTCGTCTCTGAAATCCTTAGGAGGCACAAAGATTGCAACCCTCACTTTACCACAATAATAATATGCAATCCTAACACATAAATTATTATCTATTTCCCGTTGCTTCCTGCTCTTTTTCTATTCCTTCCTCTGCTTTTCCACTAAATTTCCTTTTTGAGATTATGTAGGAAAGAGCAATAACTATAATTACTGCCACAACAACTAAAGCGTCTGTTATGGAAAAGAAAGTCAGCATAGCCCCTGCGCCTTTTAATAGAAGTGCATGCTGTGTTATACCTAGGTAAGATACGCTTGCATTTACATAGCCATAAGGCACGTTCATAAGTATAAGATTGCCGTTTGTGTTTTCTTCTATGGTGCTGCCATTTGAAAAACTGAGCTTTGCATAGGCATTTACGGGCATGCCAAAGATATCATCAGTTTTAATATTCACATTGTAAATTTCGAGAGGCACTTCCACGGTGCCTGGGTGTGATGCGTTTATTATCATGCCCGAAGAAATTTTTACTCCTTTGTAAAGGGCATAATCGATCTTTGAGCTTTCTCCGGCGAACAGGAACAATGTCCCATTCGTAGGCTTCCCATTAACGGCGAATTCTTGCACACTTACCGGCTCGCCATAGGCGTTTTCTCCAACAAGTGTTATAAGGTACTCTTCCTTAAATTCTGCGCTTATATTGATTGGATTGTCTACCAATAACCTTATTGTCGGGCTTTCATTGCCGTTGCTCCAGCTGTAGAAAGCCATCCTCTCATTAGATGTTTGGTTTATTACTGTCATGGGAACGCCCAATGTTATTAGGGTATTTTCCCTGTACCATCCTGCCCCAGTTGCATTTCCATACGGTGTTTTGGCAGAGACAAGGTATTCTTTTGCCCAGATTGCTTGGAGGTTTATTGGCTTGTTCACCATAAGCTTGCCTGTGAGATTTTTATTGCCGTTGCTCCAGCCCAGAAAGACAACCCTGGTTGTGCTGTTCTGATAAATAATGGGCGCAGAAATACTGTATGTTATTGTGCTTCCGTTTGCATACCAGCCTCCTCCGCTTACAGTGCCATAGGGCGAGGTTATATTAACAAGATATTCGCTCTTCCATTGGGCAGTCTCCGTTATATTGCTATTCATGCTTATCTCGCTGTAATTCAAAGGCCCAGTATATGAGCCGATGCCCTTGCCAACCCAGCCGGAAAATACTTCTCTTGTATCAGGCGAAACATATACATATTGGGGCGCACTAATCGAAGCACTTGAGTAGGCAATATAGCCCATCGTGGAATTGAGGTTACCATACGCAGATTTTATAGTAAGGTAATAGCCAAGGCTCCAAAGCTGCGTCCCGTTCATTGGCTGTGGGAGGCCACTGCCTACCTCAAAATAATTTACCCTATTACCTATCTCCTTTACACCATACGGATTCCTCAGATTCTTCTCGCTCCCTGAGCCGTAGCCTATATAAGCGTAGCCAGCAGCAGCAGGAAACCACAGGCCATATTTGTATGAGCTCAGGTTTTCGAAAATAACATCCCTTACATACTCATTGTTGCTGCTTGTGTTCGCCACCTCGCCAAATGCGACTGGCACCTCTGCACCGGATGTGCTTGTTCCAAGGTCTGCGCTTCCAATAACCTTTCCATCAAATGTAAAATACCACGTATTGCCTATTGAGTAAAAGCTGTAAGTGTGCATGCTCCCGTTGGTTCCGGCAGAGCCGTCAGGCCCTATGCCACCAAGAAAACCACCATTGTAGTTTGGCGGAAAGTATTCGTAAAACCACTCCGCATCGCCTGCCTTGAGCTCCTGGTAACTTGTGCACCCGCTTTGCGTACACAGGCTAGGATAGTTGCCTGTCGCATTTTCTATAAGGTAGCCGCACTGCAGGAATGCGCCATTCGAGAGTATCTCTCCAACCCAGAAGCCAAGCGAGCCCATGCTTATATTTTGTGGCGTTATTGTCTCTATCTGCACGCTTGCGCCATTGTTCATCGATGCACTATTGCCGCTTCTTGCGCCGAACTGGAACCAATACTGGGCATAGGCACTGCTCGAGAATGCAATGAATAAAGCAAACAAGACAAATTTAAGCGCGCTCATAATCCAGCCCCAATTCATTTAGTTTTGCAATAGCCTTGCTCCTCGCCTCAGAATTTAGGCTCTTCCAGTCTATTATTGCACCTTCAACCTTGTCCTTTGATCTCTCCATCGCTTGCCCAAGCATGAAGAAGTTGCTACCGTTGTCTTCTATTGCGTATTTTGGTATCATATGTGCAAATGCGTAGCCTTTCTCAAGTGCAAGCCTGGTGAACCTCATTGGATAATGGGTGTTTCCTATACCTATGACCACTTTATTGAACTCTATATCATTTTTATAAAGAGTATCATGCATGGCTTTGCCTACGATCTTGGCATACTCTTTGTTCTCTATTGTTGATGGGTTTCCACCTATCTCAACAAAAAGAGACGGAGTCTTTAGCAAAGGGCCATGATGCGTTGCTTCATAGCTTACCTCAATCCCGTCTACATTGGGTTTTTTCAAGTTTCTCAGCAATTCGAGCATCTCCAACGGCGCGGAATATGAGAGTTCGTAAGGCTTGCCTCCAAGCCTAGCTTCATTTGTCCAATTGCCTGTCGGGTGTGTTGTAAATGCAGAGATGCCTTGTGCGCTGCTGTGCTTGCTAAGGAAATAAATTAAATCCAAGCCATATTCATCTAAGTTATCTAACTCAAGAAGCGATTTATTTGTCTCAAAAATGCATGCTTTGCCATCAGAAAAGCATCTTCTGCCGTTTGTTGAGCTCTCCCTGAAGGAGTATTCTTCCTTCAAATAACTTGCCATGTTAAGCGAAGCCACATCTTGGGTAGAATAAAAGATCCCTATCATCAAACCAAGACTATATTTTTTATTTTATTTCATGTATAATTTATATTATGTATGCCTATGTAGCTTTTATAGGAATTCTCCTTGTCATGGCAGGATTCGCCGCGCTCTTTATCTACACGATTCTGAACATGAATTCCAAGAATACGAACGCAAATGCAGCAGGCATGATACTGATAGGGCCCATACCCATTGCATTTGGTACTTCAACAACTATGGTCATGGCCGTTGAAATACTCGCAATAGTCATAATCATCCTAATGATAATATTTTTCTTTCTCTTCTCAAGAAGATAATGTATAATTATAAGCTTTTTCATTCTTATATCTATTAAGGGGGTCTCTATGTTTGAAATAAAAATAGATAACGCCAAATATTGGCGCGACTGCGTCGAATCAATAGTAAGCCTTATTGACGAAGGCTCTTTCAACATATCAAAAGAGGGTATAAGCCTAAAGGCGATGGACCCTAGCGGCATAAGCATGGTCTCGTTCTTCATGCCCAGCAAGGCGTTCTCTAAATTCGATGTCGAAAAGCCCACGAGCATAGGGCTCAACATAGAAAACCTGGGCAAGGTTTTGTCAAGGGCAAGGGACGACGAGGTATTGGTGATGAAGGATTCGGATTCCAAGCTTCTTATGGAATTCATAGGCAAGGGCGTGAGAAGAAGGTACAAGTTGCCGCTTATAGACGTGAGAAAGAATGTCGAGAAGGAGCCAAGCGTGCAGTTTGATGCAAATGTTGAAGTTGCTGGTGAGCCACTCAAAGAGATAATAAAAGATGCAAACCTCATCTCATCTTACATTTCATTCAAAGCAGCTAAGGAAAATTTCACAATAACGGCGCACGGCGATTCCGGAGAATTAGAAGAAATACATGAGCCTGACGGCAGCGTGATAAAGAAGCTCGAAGCCCAAAAAGCAGCAAACGCAACATTCAATCTAGAGTATCTTGAAAATATGGTAAAGTCTTGCCCTGTTGGAAATTCGATAAGCATGTCCCTC
>JBAMLQ010000082.1:0-2608 GCA_039793505.1 Candidatus Micrarchaeia archaeon | reverse complement strand
CAGAATCCCATTGAATGGGACTCCTTTTGCAAATTTCATATCCAGCAATGTTAATACTACAGGATACAAAGAAGCAAGCTACATGATAAATAATTCAAGTGACGTTATCTTGCTTGTCAATGCAACATTCAACACAACTAGCCCATTGGCAATGCTTATAACACCGCCAAACAGAGAAGCAGAGAAGGCTTTGTTTTCAAACGCAACGGTTATAGCTAAGGAAACATACCTTGGCGCAGATGGCTTAAATACAAATGTATACAAGATCTACTCGAACCATACGTCATTCTTCATCATAATAAAAGACCAGCCGTATATCTACAATAATATTTATGGCATGCTTGCTGAATATGCTATAATGCCTGAAATTGCAGGCAATCTGGGAATAAAATGCAGATATTCCTCGCTTTACAATTTCTTTTATAGTCTCTTTAACTTCGGATTCTATAATTCAACCACAGAAAGCGAGCTTGAGAGCGCATATTGCATAAATGAAAGGATATTTAAGTGATTGAATGAAGCAAGAGGTTTCGGCAGGCGCAATAGTATACAAGATAGATAAAGGAATAAAATTTCTCTTTTTAATCTCACCGAAAATGAATCTGGACATACCAAAAGGGCATATAGAAAAAGGAGAAAGCAGCATCGAAGCTGCAAAAAGAGAGATAAAAGAAGAGACGGGGCTTGAAGTTGATTTTATACCTTATTTTGAATATAAAAACAAGTACTTCTTTTCTGAAAACGGGGAGAGAATATTAAAAAGGGTTAATGTATATCTTGCAAATGTAAGCAAAAATGCCAATGTCATGGTCTCTGAGGAGCATATAGGCTACGAATGGCTAAGCTACAGTAAAGCGATGAACAAAGTCAAATATAGGGATATGAAAGCCTTGCTCAAAAAAGCTTATGATTATATTAAACGATACGAAAAGATGAAGAAGCTCAATGCGCGGTATAAATCAGTCAGTAATAGAAAGAGTTTTAGCTTAAGCAGGAGATTTGTCCCAGGAGAAGGGCCGCTAAATGCTAATATAATGCTTATAGGCCAAGCTCCTGGAGATACAGAAGACAAGATGCTGAGACCCTTTGTAGGAAGAAGCGGCAGGCTGTTAGATGAGATACTGGCACACGCCAAAATAAAAAGGGACAGCGTTTACATAACAAGCGTTGTGCAGTTTTATCCGCCTAAGAATAGGTTGCCTACGCAAGAAGAGGTAAGGCTGTGCGAACCATTCCTTAAAAAGCAGATAGAGATCGTGAAACCGAAATTCATTATATTGCTAGGCAATCTCGCAGTGCAAACCGTTCTTGGGATTGAGGGCGTTGAAAAGTTGCATGGAAAGGTGGTAAGAAAAAACAGCATGACGTACCTTGCCACATATCATCCCGCTGCGGCGCTTCGCTTTCCAAGGACAAAAAGAGAGATGCTTAAGGATTTCGAGAAGTTTAAGAGAATAGTAGGCTAGCTATACTTGTCTGGCTTCAGCATTTTTGCCTCTTTCACTGCAAGCTTGTAAGAAGGTACAGAGATTACAGCCACAACAATTATGACAAGGAAGAATCCTATGCCCAGGCTATGCAGATTATGTATCTTCAGCGGAGTTATTATGTTGTAATTGTATAGGTTTGGGAAGAAGAAAAGCACAAGTCCCGCGAAGAAGAAAGCAAGCCCACCGTAGGCAAGCATCCTTCCCGAGGTTTTTCTTGCAATATAAGATATCTGGTTCTCAGCATATTTCCTTCTCCTGAGCCAGCCCCCCATTATCGCTCCGAAGATTACCTGCATTATCATTGTTCCCAGGCCGAAGAGCATACCAGGAATCCATGCAACCCAAACATTCGGCATTGCGGGCACTATCACTGTATAAAGAATAAGCGCAAAAGCTCCAAAACCAAATCCTGCTATCAGGCCATGGATAAATGTGAGCTTTAGGGGCACAGCCCTAGGCTCAAGCACCTTGTGCTCAGCAAAGATATCGTGGCTATTAAGGCCCTCCTTTTCGTATATGTTCTTGTCATGTATGCCTATGCATGCATGGAAGAACCTGCATGTCCAATTGGCAAGAGAGTGCCAATGCAGGTATATGCCCTTTCTCAGTATGTAGAATCCAGAAAGAGACATCACGATGCCTACTATAATATATACAATGGCATCAAACCTGTTGGACATGAAAAATGGTGCAAGAGCTATAAAAGCTACTTCTGCAAGCAAAGCTCTCTGCACAGTAAAGCCAAGCGAGAAAAGAAGCCCCGCCTTGGCTCCTTTCTTGGTGCTATATGACCCAATGGCATAGCTGAACGTTATTGGCCACGTATGCTCGTCAGGCGTTATGCCATGAACTATGCCAAGAAGAAAAGCGATGAGAAGCGCAGAATATACACCAACCACTGTTGGATTATATAGATTTATCATTGAAAAGAAAAACATAATATTAAAAATAGATAGAAAAGATTAATAAATTGCTAAACAAGAAATTTTTACTTTTGTATAACAAAGTTATAAAAATTAGGGAATTTGAAAAGTAATATAAAAATAAGTGGCAAAATATATTGGGGGCTCGTAGCTTAGCCTGGTTGGAGCGCCCGACTGATAATCGGGAGGTCCGGA
>JBAMLQ010000081.1:0-2609 GCA_039793505.1 Candidatus Micrarchaeia archaeon | reverse complement strand
ATTAGCTTGCTGTTATGTTTGCAGAAGCGTGCGCACCCTCATTTCCTACAACAACCACCTTGTAGCCCTCCCCTGGAATTACTGATATTGTCACATGGCCGCGTGCAAAGCTTATTGGACCGCTATATGTAAGAACGACGCTGCTGTGAGCACCTAGAGTATAGCTTTCGTTGAATTCTTGTATATCCTCTGGCAGTGCGCTAGGGTTTATTATGCCTTGGAAAGGAAGCACAAGCGTGCCGTTCTGGCTTACTAGGAAGTTGATTACTCCAAAGTGCTCTGCATTCAGCGAGACGTTTATTATATCTTCCTCTTTATCGAGCCCGAAGTTGTTTATTATGGCATTGAATGCTGGGTTGCTCTCATTTGACAAGAATCTGTGAAGCTCGCCTTCTGAGATGTTGAAGTTGTGCATCTCTCTCAAGATCTGCGTAAAGTTGGTATTGTTTAGATTTGTAGAGTTCAAAGAAATGCCAAGTTGTTCTGAGATATTCTCAAGCATGCCCTTGCCAACATATTTGCGAATGTTTCCAAAGGTGAAGTTTTGTCCAAATGCTTTTGAGATGCCTGCGCTGCTTGCCAAGGTGCTGTTCACGCTTGCTCCTGCGCTAATATTGTTAACACCAAGTGAGCCAGCCACGCTGCCTAGGCTGCTTCCACTTATGCCTTGAGGAATCTGCATATCCTCCGTAAAGTTGCCAGATCTCTTTATCTGGATAATATTCTTCTCAATCCTTATCCTTCCATATGAGCTTGCATTTATATTTACTGATTCGTTTCCGAAGAGCATGACGTGCATTATCCTTACACTTTCATTTCCGTTGTTTGAGACCTTTACCGAGAAGTATGTGGAGTTATTCTTTTGCAATAGCACTATCTGAGAGATTGTTATATTCGGCCTTGTAAGATCAAGCTCGTGCCTCATGCTTGCGTTTACTGGTACTTTTGCGCCGATTGTTGCTGAGGCGCTGCCAGATACTACTACAGCCCTGAGCGATGGCACAAGCACGAAAATAGTTGAGGTATTGGTATAAATTGTCGCTATCGTTGGAGTTATGTCTATTACTGCGCTTGATGTTCCATTTACCTTTGCTGCGTTCGTTACATGAACAGCGACCTGCTCACTAGGCAGAGTTACATTGTATGTATTGTTGTTTATTATTATTGTAGCCTTTGTGATATTGAACCTTACCATATCAACAGTTGCATTGCTCGGTATGTTCGCCTTTCCTATAACTTGCGTCATGTTTACCAAAGAGAGCAGATTTATTGATCCACTGCCCTCAGCACTTACCCAGCCGCTTGTACCATTTGCATAGAGCAAATGTGCATTTAGTGATGAATAATATATGATAAGGGCCTGCGTTCCGTTCGGCACTTCTGGCGGGTCTGTAAGCTGGAATGTCAAAACACTTGTTTTTGCAGATATTGGAGTTACAGTAGTTACATAGCTCACCTTTGATGGCTTGCTTAAGTAAATCGATGCTCCTATTACAATTAGTATTATTATTATGCCAGCTGCGATCTCAATCTTGTTCACCATACCACCTTTATTTTATCTTTCAATATCAAAGCTTTTATTATTTCCTATCTTATTTTTAGTATGCCGTATATTAAAAAAGAAGATAGGCCTGAGATAGACAGACTTGTGGATCCATTGATTGCCTTTTTGAAAGAGCAGAAAACAGAAGATGTAGATGGAAAGATAAACTACATAATAACAAAGATAATGAAGAGTATATACCAGCCTAAGTACTTCAACTATAACAGAGCCATTGGGGTACTTGAATGCGCGAAGCATGAGCTTTATAGGAAGGTTGTTGGCCCTTATGAAGACGAAAAGATAAAAGAAAATGGAGACGTCTAACTACTGAGCAAGATTTAAAAGATTTTTGATGCAAAATATCTGCAAATAACCGGTGCAAATGAGATGGGGAATAAACCTACAGCTCTTATTTTTGCAGAAGGATATTACGGCTCTACCTATGGCAAGACAGCCCACGGGCTTGTAAGATATTCAGAGAGATACAAAATAGTAGGGGTAATAGATTCAAAGTTTGCTGGGCAAGACGCTGGATATGTCCTCGACGGAATAAAAAGGGGCATACCTATCTTCTCTTCATTGGAGGAAGCGCTTCCATTGAAGCCTGATTTGCTTATTGTAGGCGTGGCAACAGACGGCGGCTTTTTGCCGAGCTCATACAGGCCGTACATAAAGAAAGCCTTGGAAAATGGTATAGGAATAGTCTCCGGCCTGCATGAATTCCTAAGCGATGACAAGGAATTCAAGGAAATAGCAGAGAGGAAGGGCGTGCAGATAACAGATGTAAGGAAGATCTACCTTAATATGAAGAGGTTCTTTACCGGGGAGATAGAGGAAGTAAAAGCTGTAAAGGTCGTTGTTCTCGGCACCGACAGCGCGATAGGGAAAAGGACAACCGCTATAATGCTCAATGAAGAGCTCAAGAGAATGGGCTACAACTCCGTCTTTGTTGCAACAGGCCAGACAGGCTGGATGCAGGGTGCAGAGTATTGCGCACTTATAGATGCGATGATAAATGATTTTGTAGCTGGAGGCATAGAGGGGGAAGTGGTAAGGGCCTGGCGCG
>JBAMLQ010000080.1:0-2667 GCA_039793505.1 Candidatus Micrarchaeia archaeon | reverse complement strand
AGGATACAGCAAAGGAGTAAAAAAGTTTATAGACTTCAGCGAATGGTGCATGAGCTATGGGATAAGGAGCATAACGGTCTGGGCCCTTTCTACAGAAAACATAAAAAGACCGAAAGAGGAGTTGAAGGCGCTGTTTGATATTTATAGGAAAGCTGCGAGGGACAAGAGCATAATAAAGAGGCTTCATGAAACAAGGACGAGGTTTGTCATCATTGGCAAGAAAAGCCTCCTGCCAAAAGATCTCCTTGCCATGCTAAGCAAGATAGAAAACGCTACAAAAAGATACAAAGAAAGGATCATATACATGCTCCTTGGATATGGAGGAAGGGAAGATATACTCCATGCTGCAAGCGAGATTGCGAAGGACGCCTCGAAGGGAAAGGTCAAGGAGATAAATGAAGAGACATTCAAAAGATACATGCTTTCCAAGGATGTGCCAGATGTAGATTTTGTGATAAGGACGTCTGGCGAGGAAAGGCTCTCTGGCTTCATGCCTTGGCAAGCCGGCTATGCAGAGCTCTATTTCTGCAGGAAGTACTGGCCAGAATTTGATAAGAAAGACTTGCAGAAAGCGCTTGAAGAATACAGCAGGCGCGAAAGAAGATTTGGGAGATAGTTCTATGCCGGATGAGAAAAACTTCATGCTGCATTACTCAGACTATTTTGCGAAAAATTCTTTGGGAAGCAGCGCAGGAATCTTAGTTATATTCCTCATAGGCATATTCGCTGGCCTAATTGCTATAAGCATATTAAACTACCAATCGCTTGGGCAAAGGTATACATACGCTCTTGTAAACGGTATGAGCGTGGGCCTTCTTATAATAAGCCTGCCTGCGCTGATAAGCTCGGCACTAATAAAGATATTGAAAAGGCGCATATACATAAAGCACATCCTTATGATTGCGATATTCAGCACTCTCACATATTCTTTCTTCGTAATACTAAACAGTATCATCTACCTTTTCTTCAAGAGCGAGATACTTGCCTATGTGGTGATACTGCTTGCAAATGCAAGCCTCTTTGGGCTCTGGTTTGTAATAAGCAGGTTTGTAATGGGCAGAAAGAGGGATACACTTATCGGCGTTATACAGCCAACCCTAAACTTCCTGTTCTACATTCCTTTGGGAAGATACCTCATAAATATCTCCCTTCCCCTATGGCCTGCACTTGTCAAGCTCTATATCGGCATGCTAGTCTTCATGGCGATAGGCTATATCTTCCTTGAGATGGTTGACAGGCCTGTGAAGAAAACGCTAAACATAAGCGGGGTGGAGATTTTTACTGTAATGGTAAGCCAATGGCTCTACAATATAGGCACATTAGATTTTAGCCTGGGCATCGGAGAAAAGAAGGATATAAATGTGAAGGCGCTTGCGATAAAAGGGAAAAATGGTATAAAGAGCATCTTCGTGGAGCCTGATATACACTATGGCCCGTTTGCAGGGACAGGCGGCGCGGCGGCTACAGAATACCTTGGCAACCTTATAGCAAAAAAGTATAGGGCAACGCCGTTTGTATTGCATGGAGCGGTGAATGCAAAGCTCAACCCGATAAGCACGAGCGAGATATCGATAATAGGTAGGGAGCTCCAGAAGAATATCGAGGGGCTGAGCTTTTCAAATGCAGAAGGAAGCATAGGCTTCGGCGAGAAGAAGCCGTGCAAGGCGATAGCAATAGGCATAGGCGATGCAACGCTTCTTACCTTGACCAAGGCCCCTACAGTCACTGAGGATATAGAGTTCAAAGTAGGTGAGAGGCTTGCCATGCTCGCTGGTGAGAAAACATTCTTGATAGATGCGCACAACTCCAGGTTCGAGAGCGCAGGCAAGGACGAGCTGAGAGGCATTTATGAAGGCAGCAAGTATGTCGCGTATTATGAGAAAGCAATAAGAGAAGCGCTAAGGAGCAAGAAGGAAGGAAAGCTTTACTTTGGCTCGTCCTCTTTCAAGATTGCGAACATAATAAAGAAAGATGATATAGGAAAAGGCTATTCAAGTGCTGCAGTTTTCAAGATAGGAAATAGTATGTTCACGATGCTCTACTTTGATGCAAACAATATGCTGCCCTCGCTGAGGAACGAGCTTATAGAACATGTAAGGAAGAAGTATAAAATGGCGAGCGAAGTCTATACTACAGACACCCATTCTGTAAACTCGCTAGCAAAGCCTTTCACAAATGTCCTCGGAAGGGAAACAAAGGCAAATCTGCTTCTTCCTATAGTTGACATAATGATAGAGAATGCCCTGAAGAACATCGAAGAAGTATCTTATGCGTACAAAAGCTTTGTTATAAAGAACTTCATGGTTTGGGGGGAGGATGCAGAGAAAGAGATAGTAAGGATAAGCAAGGAGATAATAAGAAGGGTCAAGTATGTTGCGCCGTTTGTAATTGCAGCAGGTTTTGTAATAGCAGCCTGGCTCATCTACCTTCTCTAGCTAAGGCATGAACTCCTTTCTTTCTATCTTTTCCTTTATGTACTTGTCTACAAACGTAAGGCTTGGGCCCTGAAGCGCGTCTTGCTCGAGCTTCTTCTTGGTCTTTATCATGCGCTCGAGCTCAGTTACCCACTCCTTGTGCCTCTTTATCCACTCGTAGCCCAGCATCTCCTGAGCCCTCTTGAGGTCTATATCAGATGCTTTTATGGTAAGCTTGTTAAGGAATTCGTAC
>JBAMLQ010000079.1:0-2692 GCA_039793505.1 Candidatus Micrarchaeia archaeon | reverse complement strand
AAGTACCTTGAACGGCGCATAAGGTTTTGCCTTCTTAATGAGCGAATTGAATGAGTTTGCAGCATTTTCTTTGCTTATGTTCAGCATTACAAGCCCAGCCTTAGATTTATGGAGCGCCTTTTCGGAGATGGCCTTTATTACTACATTTGAGCCTACCTTTTCTATAAAATCGATAAGTTCCTTTTCGCTCTCCACATAAGTGCTTTCGATGCTCCTTATGCCGTATTTTTCTAGCAGGCTTTTTGCCTGCATATATTCTAGCAGCATAAAATCATATCATGTGCTTGAGATAAAGTCCAGAAACAATAACTATAATCAATATTACTATCAATACAACATACAGTATGGCTTTTCCTGATTTCTTTGGCTGATTTTGCAAGAGCTGCTTTTCAAGCTCATGGTCTTTTGGCGCATTTGCTTGCTGTGCCTCAGCTTGGCCTGCCTGTGGCGTGCCTTGCGTGCCTGTTTGCTGCACTTTAGGAACTTTCAAAAAGCCCTTTTCAGTAAGCATAATCTCTACATTGCCGTTTTTGAGCTCGTAGATTACATACTCCTGTTTTGAGAGTTTGTAGAGCCTAAGTGCCAGGTCTTTGGGCCTAAGATTTAAGCTTGCGCCAAGCTCAGCAGGATTCCTTTTGCCTCCGGAGAGCTGTGCAAGTATGCTGTCGTCAAGGCTGTCCAAGGGCTCGGTGCTTTTTGCATTTGCCTCGTTAATTAGGTTCTTGCCAGCATCAGTAAGCACAATACCATTGGGCCCAGGATAATTAGCGCTGAAATCTATAAGGCCCTTTTGCTTGAGCGTGCCAGCGATGTTGGAGGCATCGAAAAAGCTCGCATTTATCTGGCTCCCGAATTTTTCCAATACCGTGTCTGGCGTTATTTTAAGTATGCATGCGAGGTCCATAAAGTTTATTTCATCGTTAGCCATAAAATCATGCTTATATAAATCTTAAAATCTATAAAACTATATATTCCAATATATCTTTATATTCGGAAAGGAGTGTTATTTTGGAGATACAATTTTTAGGTGGAGCGAGCGAGGTAGGAAGGTCTGCAATCTTCATAAAGGATGACAAGCGGATTCTTCTTGACTATGGGATAAAGATAAATGAAAAGACCGAATTTCCAATGCAAGCTGCTGGCGTAGACATTGCTGTGCTAAGCCATGCGCACTTGGACCACAGCGGGTTCATACCGTCATTATTCTTCGCGAACTATCCTGTAACAATAACAACAGAGCCTACGGCGCAGCTCAGCGAATTGCTGATAAAGGATTCCATGAAGATAAACAGAAAGCAGCACATGAAGCAGAGCTATTTTAATAAGCAGCTCGAGATATTCATGAACCGCTACCTAAAGTATGAATACGGCGTGCCAATAGAGAACAACGGCTACTATATAAGCCTGTATGATGCCGGGCACATAACAGGCAGCGCAGTCACTCTCATAGAGAAGATAAAGAATGACAAAAGGATTGTCTATACCGGCGATTTCAAGATAGATCCACAGATTCTTCAAGGGAGCGCAGATATAGTGGAAAGCAATGTGCTGATAATAGAATCCACCTATGCGAACAGGGAGCACCCAAACAGAAGCGAGCTCATAAAGAAGTTCGTAGAAGGGATAAAGGAGGTTTTGGACAACAACGGCACAGCCCTTGTGCCGAGCTTTGCCGTAGGCAGGGCTCAGGAGATCCTCGCAATACTATACATGAACAAGCTTATCGACTATACATATATAGACGGCATGGCGAAGGCGGCTTCTGAGATAGTGATAAACTATCCCGAATTCACGAGAAACAAAGACATACTTATGGGCGCGCTGAAAAATGTAAATTGGATAGGTATGCATGCCGACAGGTCAGAGCCCTTAAGGAAGCCCAGCATAATTGTTACCACAGCAGGCATGCTCAATGGGGGTCCCGCGCTAAACTATATTACCAGGCTCAACGAGAATTCCAAGATATTCCTTACCGGCTACCAGGTAGAGGGGACAAACGGGAGAAGGATGATGGAAGGCAAGCCAATAAAAATAAACGCGAAAAAATTCAAGGTAAGTACTCCTTGGGAATTTTTTGACTTCTCTGCCCATGCCGGCAAATCAGATCTTTTCGAATATGTTAGAAGAAGCAATCCAGAAAAGGTTATATGCGTACACGGCGACGCAGAAAACACAAAGCTCTTTGCTGAAACTCTGAAAATGGAGGGCTTCGAGGCCTATGCACCAAAGGTCGGAGAAAAGATAAAAATAGATCTATAATCACTCTTCTTCTTCGTTTCCTCCAAAATCTTCACTGTCTTCGTTTTCGTCTTCGTCAACTTTGTCAAGTTCTTCGCTTGTTTTCAGCTCCTCTTCTTTTCCGCTCCCTTTCTCTATTACCTCTATCTTTCCGTACTTCCCAGCAGACAGCTGCGGCGTACCTCTAAACTCGCTAACATAGCCGTTTGTAATTCTTATTTTATCGCCAACCTCTATGGTATCAATGTCCTTTCCCCATACAGAGAGAAGTATGCTTCCTGTATCATCCCTAAGTGTTACATTGGCTACGTTTAGCCTCTTGCCATACTTGGTTACTACTTCCCTTGGTTCCTGCTTTTCAGCAACCGTTGCCTCTACGGTGACGTTAGTTGCACCTGCCTTTAGCTCATTTATTTTCATCAGCTCACCAATTAGAATTCAAGTTTATATGAAG
>JBAMLQ010000078.1:0-2781 GCA_039793505.1 Candidatus Micrarchaeia archaeon | reverse complement strand
CCGCTCTTCCAGAGGCAGAGAAGATAATAAAGGAGCTTTTGGATTCTGGCCTTGTCAAAAGGGCAGTAATTGCAGGCTCAACGAGAAGAATGCGCGAGACAGTTGGAGACCTCGACATCCTTGTGACATCTGACAGAAACCTTGAAGTCATGGACTTCGTTACCAAGCTCCCGGAGGTTGAGAGCACTACTATGAAAGGCCCGACAAAAACAACAGTCTGGCTCAAGATAGGATTGAGCTGCGATGTAAGGGTTGTTGAGGAGAGGAGCTTTGGCGCAGCTTTGCAATACTTTACAGGCAGCAAGGAGCACGGCATAGAAGTAAGGAAAATAGCTGTGAAGAAGGACTACAAGCTGAATGAATATGGGCTTTTCTCGGGAAACAAGATGATCGCAGGCAAGAGCGAAGAAGAGGTTTATGAGAAGCTTGGCATGCAGTACATAGAGCCGGAGATGAGGGAAGCCCGCGGCGAGGTGGAGCTTGCACTTGAGCATAGGCTTCCTAAATTAGTCAACATAAGCGACATAAAAGGTGATCTGCATCTTCACACAAATTTTTCAGACGGAGCCAACAAGCCGGAGGAGGTTGTAGAAGAGGCGATCAAGCACAACTATCTATACATGGGATTTTCAGAGCATACAAAGAGCGAGCATGTCGCAAACGGAATGGATGACAAGGAATTTTTGAAATATTTCGAATACATAGACAATGTTGCAGAGAAATATGAAGGCAAGATAAAGATATTGAAGAGTGGGGAGGTAGATATACTTAAGGATGGTTCCCTTGATCTTGAGAAGAAGACGCTTGAGATGATGGACTATGTGATAGGGGCTGTGCATACAAATCTGAACATGGACAAGGACTCTATGACAAAAAGGATTGTCAAAGCTCTCGAATCAGGATATGTTGATATATTGGCCCATCCAACTGACAGGCTTATCAATGAGAGAGAGCCTATAAACTTTGACATCGATAAAGTGTTTGAAGTGGCTAAAGAAAACGATGTAGTAATGGAGATAAATGCTTTTCCAACAAGGCTCGATTTGAACGATGAGAATATAAGAAAGGCCAAGGAATACAAGCTACTTTTTGAGATAGGCACCGATTCTCACAGGCTTTCGCACCTCGATTACATGAGATATGGTGTAGGAACAGCAAAGAGGGGCTGGGCTGAGAAGGGTGAGATAATAAATACAATGGAGCCGGACAAGCTTCTTGAATTTTTCAAAAAAAGAAAGTAAAGATTAAAAATAAAAGAAAAGCAAAATCAATACCATCCTCTTGCTTTCATCGCCTTTGCCACTCTTTCGACTGCTATTATATAGGCGGCTGTTCTTGGGCTTATCTTCTTTCCCTTGCCTGCATAATCCTTTTGCGTATTTATGGTATCATAGAATGACTTTGTAATTATTTTGTCGAGTTTGCTGTATACCTCTTCTGCACTCCAATAATATCCTCCTATGTTTTGGACCCATTCAAAGTAGGAGCCAATGACCCCACCGCTATCTACTAGGAAGTCGGGCAAGTCAAGAATTCCTTTCTCGAAGAGTATCTCATCTGCCTCTGGCGTTACCGGCCCGTTCGCAAGTTCAAGGACAATCTTTGCCTTTATCTTGTCTGCATTGTCTGCCCTTATCTGGTTTTCTATAGCAGCCGGTATCAAAATATCAACGTCGCTTTCAAGGAGCTGCTCATTTGTTATCTTCTCTCCGCCTTCGTAGTTTTCCACGCTCCCGGTTTCCTGCTTTGCCTTTAGAAGCTTGTCCAAGTCAAGCCCTTCCTCACTGTAAATACCTCCTTTCGAGTCGCTTATGGCTACGACCTTTGATCCGAAGAGCTTCTTTGAGAGCGTGTAGGCATACATTCCTGCATTTCCGAATCCCTGCACAGCTATCTTGGCGTTCTTCAAGTCTATGCCAAGCATCTTGGCTGCTTCCCTCATAACATACATGCCACCCATTGCTGTCGAGTCGCTCCTTCCCTCGCTTCCCCATACTTCTAAAGGTTTGCCTGTAATTACCCCAAACTCATTATAGCCCTTCATCTTGCTGTACTCATCCATCATCCACGCCATTATCTGTGGCGTAGTATAGACATCTGGAGCAGGCACATCAATCTCTTTTCCTATAAAGTTTGCTATCGCCCTTATATAGCCGCGCGAAAGATTTTCGAGCTCTTGGTCATTCATGCTCTTTGGGTCGCAGATTATTCCACCCTTTGCTCCCCCATAGGGCAGGTTTGCAAGTGATGTCTTCCACGTCATCCACGCTGCAAGCGCCTTCACCGTGCTCAGGCTTTCCTCTGGATGGTACCTAATACCACCCTTGCCTGGGCCTCTTGCATTGTTGTACAGTACTCTAAAGCCTGTGAATGTTTTTGTTGTGCCGTCCCTCATTTTTACAGGTATATTTACAATTACAGTCTGCATAGGTTCTCTCAATATTGCATGTGCCTGTGGGTCCAAGCCCATTGTCTCGGCAGCAAGATCAAGCTGCTTCTGTGTGATCACAAAAGGATCGAGTTCTTCACTCATTTTCTCACCACTAATTATTAATTAACAAGATCAAGCAATTCTTTATTTTCGCAAAGCGAATTTATCTTGTTTTCTATTTTTTCTTTTGCCTCATTGTTCACAATGCCCTTTACAATCTCTTCGGCAAGCCCTTTTGAAACTATATAATCTTTTATCTTTTCAATCTTTTCAGAATATCTCTTGTTGAGGTACTTGCTCACGGCTACCTGCACGACATCAAGCCTTTCAGCTATCTCCTCCTGCGTATA
>JBAMLQ010000077.1:0-21010 GCA_039793505.1 Candidatus Micrarchaeia archaeon | reverse complement strand
TTTCCTTTGAAGGCTCGGCGCCTTTCATCGCCTCTTCTATGCTCTTCACAAGCTTCTCAGTTTCTTTCTTCACAGATTCCAGATTTGAAAAGTCTATCTTGAGATCAAGGATCTCAACAAGCTTTTCGAGCACCGCTTTTGCTGCATTTGCATCTATATCTACAAGTCCTGTCTCTCCCATAAGGCATGCTGCTTCAATCTTGTTTTTCTTTGCAAATTCTACGATAAGGCCTGCAGAGCCCCAGATTGCTCCTGTTGCTTCTCCAAAGATAATGCCGTGCTTCTTGAGGCTTTCTATCTGCTTATCTGTAGTTGCAACGCCAAAAACCCGCGGGTTGCGCACGTATTGATCTGCAATATTATAGCCGCCAATTGTGATAATCCTCTTTCCTCCTATAGACTTGAAGAATTTTACTATCTTGTCGTTTACCTCGTATTGCCCCTCTGGCGTAACGGCCTGCGCGTCGCCAAGTAGAATCACCAAATCGCTGCCCTTGCTGTTTTTCCAATAATAGAATCTGTTGCTAACCATACGACTCTTGCCATTTGGTAGCATTATTACCTGATGCGGGAAATAAGGCGATACTAGAGTAGCGAACTTCTTCGCTTTGAGCTCGTTTTTAAGGTGTGAAGCAACTAAGCTACCTACACTGCCTATGCCGGGAAGCCCAACTATGAGTATCGGATTTTTTAGCTTTACTTTGTTGTAGTATATTTTTGATTTTTTCATTCAGATTCACTCTTTTCTTTTTGAAGCATAACTGTACCTAATTGGTCAAGGTCTTTTTTTATTATATTCTCTGCATTCTTTATCTTTGCTTCTGCTGAAAGGTAGTCTGCATCCTCTGCCGAGAGTTTGTAGTGTGGCGCACCCATATAAAGAATAGAAACGCCTGCAGATGTTGCATCGGAAAGTGCCTTCTTTATCAAATCTATGCCGTTTTCTGTGTCATAGACAACAATCTCAGCTATGTAGTTTACAGCATACCTCTTTGGCTTTATATTCTTCCTTACTATCTCTGTGAACGCCTCTTTGAACTCTTTGTCTATATTTCCTAGGTTCCTGCCGCTGAGCACCGCATCTATGAGGTCAGAATATGTCTGAAAGTTCTTTGCAAGCTCGCCTTTTATCTTTTCTTTTTGCTGCTCCTTCTTTACGCCTGAGAGCGCCTGGTCAAAGAGCTTCTCTGCCCTTATCTCCATGTTATATGCTCCAACCTTGTCTTTCTCTTCTTTCTTGCTGACTTTCTTCAATGAAAGATCCACAGCCTTTTTCTCCCTGTCTATAAAGATTACCTTTGCGACGCGCTGTTGGCCCTCTTTTATGAATTCGTGTATATTCTTTATCCAGCCCGGCGCAACCTCCTTTATCGGCAGATAAGCGTCAAGATTGTATTCTATAAGCTCACAGTATGCGCCAAACGGCATTACCTTCTTTATCCTAACTATGACAAGTTCTCCTACTTCAGGAAGCTCTTTTTGCACGAGCATGCGATCAACGCTTTATCTCGAGCTTTTTCTTCGTTCTTTTGCCCAAGACACGCTCGACAGACTTGTGGCACACTGTGCATGTAAGAATCACTTTCTGCTTCTTTCCTAGCTTTTTTGAATGCGCTTTCGGCTCTACGCTTCCAACGTGGCCTTTAATTGCCCTTTCGTGCCTCCTTCTTCCTACATTTAGCCATCTCTCTGGTTTTTTGGCGTAGATTTTCACAGTATGCAAAGTATGCTTGCCGCAGTATGGGCAGTAAGCCATTACTTCTTTTGGTACTTTCATATAATCACTCAGCTTATTATTTCACCTATTTTGTTTTGGAGTATAAAATCAATTGTTGAACTTTCGTCTATTTCTACAATCTGACCTTTTGAAAAAGGTCCTATCTTCTTGCCTGAGGGTGTAATTACTTCTGGCAAATCCATATTTATCTTTATCTTCTTGCTTGCCCTTGCTGTTATGTCCATGCCTATTATGCTTTTTATTTTGTTATAGATCTCTTCTTCCTTTTTCGGTGTCGGTTGCGGTAATTGTTTATTGTATGCAAGGTATATTAAAACTTTTTGTAGTCTCCTTTCTTTAAGTTGTGAGAGAAGTTTTTTGAAGTTTTCGACAAATTGCTTGTTTTCTTCATTTGATGAAGCTTCAAGTTTCTCGAGCGTACTCTCTACTATGTCATAGAAATTAGTAGGCAAAGGTAGTAGTTCACCTGTTTTCTTTTCTTTTTGAAGGTTGTCAAACAAAATTTCAGCGGTTATTTCTTCCATACAAATAGTTTTCTCCTGTTAAGAATATAAAAGCTTAGATACACGCCACACTTCCACTATTTCTGCTCTTTTATTTAATTAATAATTGGTTTATTATATAACTCTGTTATAGTTTTCTAAAAAGTAGGGTAAGAATACCGGAATTCAGGGGTTAGCGAGGGATGGATTTGAACCATCGTTCTCCGGGTTATGAGCCCGGCGGGCACTCCAGGCTACCCTACCTCGCTATTTCGTGACAATATTCCCATTCTCAACGAGCCTTTTTGCTTCTTCTTTGCTTATCCTGACAAGATTCCCGCCGCAATCACATTTGAACTTCATCTCTACTGCAGTGTCAAACGGGAACAAAACCTTTCTTTTCTCAAAACAAGTATCGCATACAAAAAAATCATTGCAATCATCAGGCAGCTTGTAGCTCAACACCTTGCTACTCTCCTCGACGTTCTTTTTCACGTTTTCTATATTCTTTTCATTTATATACCACTTAAAGGTGAGCCAGCCGTTTTTGTCTTTTATGGTATCGTATTTAGTCAAACCATATGTGTTGAGGGTATTCAATATCCTTCTGACTTCATTTATCTTAATATTTGTTTTGTTTGCAAGCTCTTCATCGCTTATCGGAGTGCCAAGCATTGGTATTATCTCAGCAGCTTTTTTCCCTACATTCTTTGTAATATAATCATAAATTTCACGGTTGTTTATAATTTCCTCTATTACCTTTGCTCCTGAACCGCTCTTGCTAATTACATTTCCCTTCTTCTCTATTTTTTGCTTTATCGCCTTTGCCTGTTTCTTAATAGTCTTGGGTCTAGGCCTTTGCTTTAAAACTTTTTTATGACTAGCCATCTTCATCCTTGCAACTTTTCTTACCGCTTTGATGCTGCCTCTGCCCTTGCCTATGTTTTTTGATTGAATCTTTAGTTTTTTTGAATAATCAGCCATGAGCATCACTTTTTTTACAGTTTAATTTATGCATGATTTAATATAAATATATATCTCCTTTCTTAGTATGTGTTTCTGCACAATAATCGAAAAAAGGAATAAAAATTAATGTTTTGTTTGCGGGCCCGAGGGGATTTGAACCCCTGACTTACTGGTTAAGAGCCAGTCACTCTGACCAAACTGAGTTACGGGCCCCTTAATCTTTTCTATGACAAAACATATATTAATTACTATCTACCTCAAAGCTTTCTTTATCTTTTTAGCATTTCTCCTGTCAGAGGCAATGATAAATCGTGTAATAGTATTTTCCATAAGGCTCCTTATTATAGGCGAATAATCCTCCAAATTTCCTAGCTTTTTGCCGCTTCTGTCCAATACAGGTATTCCTTCGTTTACAAACTCGAGCCTATTTTTTGCTATTATAAACTCTGACCTGCTTAACCCCGCTTTTTCTATCTTTCTTTCAATCTCATTCTCATCATAATTTGGCTCCTTCCTAATGTCTTCATAGACAATCCTTTTGAAGAGTTTTCTTTCAAGCAGCCTGCGAGCGAGCCTTGTAGCAGACTCTGAATTCATAAGCCTGCTTATCAGTTCAAAATCTCTGAGATAAAGTAGCTCTTTTGGGTCCAGCTCATCATTTTCGATCGCCATCTCGACAGCCCTTTCAAACATCTTGTTAGCTATTTCGACGGCATGATGATGGTAAACTGTAATGAACATGAAATATCTTGCAAGCAGAAGCGATTCTGCCTGCGGCAAGCCCTGTAGGAATATTGCCAGATGCTTCTTGTAAAGGGCCATCTTGCTCCTAACTTGCTGATAATCTATTACACCATAAGTAACCCCTGTATAGTGTGCATCCCTAAGTAGGTAATCCAGCCTATCTGCGCCGAGCGGAGCAGTAACTATTTCCCCACCATCCTTTCCTTCAAGCCTTTTTATTATTTCATTTATCGAAAAACTGTTATCTTCAACAATCTCCTTTATTTTTGATTTTTTTATTATCTCGATTCCGTTCTTCTCATGATTTGTGTGAAGATACTTGGAAAAAATACCTTCGGAGAGATGCGAGAAGGGGCCATGCCCGATATCATGGAGAAGCCCCGCCAAGGCAAGGATTTCCACCTCATCATCCTTGAGGTCCATTCCTCTTGCAATCTCCCTCGAAATATTCATCGTTCCCAAAGAATGCTCGAATCTAGAATGCGTGGCTCCAGGGTAAACCAAATACACGAATCCTGTCTGACTTACAAACCTAAGCCTCTGCATCTCTGGAGTTTCTATTATCTCTGCCTCCAAAGGCGTAAGCTCTATATTTCCAAAAATCGCATCCTTTATGAACATTTACGCGCCTTCAACAAATTTTTTAATCATCTCATCAAATTCATTACCAATCGGCTTAAGCTCGTATGTAACGTGCAATATGGGCTTGTTTGCCTTTATCAGGCGGTTCAAGTCTGTAGGCGTGCCAGAGATTACAAGATCGCACTTTGCAGTATTTATCACACGCTTAAGCTCTTCAATCTGCTTTTTGCTGTAGCCAAGAGCGGGCAAGATCTTCTTTACGCCATATTTTTCGCAGGCATCTTTTATCGTGCCTATTGCATATTTCTCTGCATCAACTATCTCCTTTGCGCCATAATTCTTTGCCGCAACCATTGCTGCGCCAAATTTCATATTTCCATGCGTCACAGTAGGCCCGTCCTCAATAACAAGAACCCTCTTTCCCCCAATCCTTTCACCGTTTTCAACGTTTATTATAGAGTCTGCAAGAATGATCTTCGCCTTCTTGTTTATGCTTTTGAGGTTTTCTTCAAGCCTTCTTAGCTCTGGCTTAGTTGCAGAGTTTACTTTATTTATAAGCAATATGTCCGCCATCCTTGCTACGGTTTCTCCAGGATAATAGTTGAGCTCATTCCCTGCCCTGAGCGGGTCGGCGACAGTAATCATTATGTCTGGTTTTATGAACGGCGCGTCGTTGTTTCCGCCATCCCATATGATAATATCCGCCTCTTTCTCGGCCCTCTTGAGGATCTCGCCATAGTCTACGCCAGAGTATACAACCGTGCCCTCCCTTATATGTGGTTCATAGTCTTCTCTTTCCTCTATTGTGCATCTCTGAGCATCTAAATCCCTGAGGCTTTCAAACCTCTGTACAGCCTGCTTCTCTAGATTACCATATGGCATGGGGTGCCTTATTACTACAGGCTTTTTGCCCAAACTCTTGATAAGCCTCGCTACGTACCTTGAAGTTTGGCTTTTTCCGCTGCCCGTCCTTACAGCGCAAACAGCTATTACCGGCTTGCTTGATTTTAACATCGCCTTTTCAGGCGCCACGAGCCAGAAATCAGCGCCATGCGCATTCGCTATGCTTGCCTTGTGCATTACCTCTTGATAAGGCAGATCGCTGTATGCAAGCACGCAAATATCAGCCTTATATTTGTCGATTAGTTCGACAAGCTTCGATTCATCGTAAATCTTTATACCATTCCTGTAGGGATCCTTTGCAAGTGAATAGGGATATTTCCTTTCTGAGATGAAAGGTATCTGACTTGCAGTAAAGGCAACAACCTCATAATTTTTGTTTCCCCTGAAGAGGATGTTGAAATCATGAAAATCCCTCCCTGCAGCCCCTAATATAATTACCTTTTTTGCCTCCATCTTACCACAATAATTTATCACGATTAAGGTATATTAACTTAAGCAGCAAAAACCTAACCGCAAATCACTTTTTCCGTCGTAAAATGGCTTTCAAAAGGTTTAAATAGGTTTGAATTCCAAATAATATCAACGGCCAGTTATCTGCTGATATCATGGACAACAAAGACGAGTACAATGCATCAAAGATAGTGGTTCTAGAAGGGGTGCAGGGCGTAAGGAAAAGGCCCGCAATGTATATTGGTTCTACGGGCTCGAGCGGCGTTCTGCACCTTCTTTTCGAGCTTATAGACAATGCTGTAGACGAGGCGATGGCAGGGTATTGCAAGAACATAATAGTGCATCTTACCCAAGCCGAAACAGGAGACATTGGCGAAGTAATAGACGACGGGAGGGGCATACCTATCGACATTATGCCCAAATACAACAAAAGCGCCCTCGAAGTTATTCTTACCTCGCTGCATTCTGGCGCAAAATTTACAAATGAAGTATATAAAACAGCTGGTGGCCTGCATGGTGTTGGCTTGACTGTTGTAAACGCGCTTTCCGAATTTCTTGAAGTAAGGGTAAGAAGAGACGGCAAGGAATACATGCAAACATTCAGCAGGGGCGTACCAACTTCAGAGCTCAAGGAGATCGGACCTGCACAGAACACAGGCACAGCGATAAAGTTCAAGCCTGATCCAGAGATATTCCCTTCCCCAAGGTTCGATTCGATTGCGCTGAAAGAGAGGTTGAGGTATACAAGCTACCTAAATCCAGGGCTCAGAATCATGCTTATAGACGAAAGGTTCGAGAACCGCGAAGAAGAGACATATTATTCAGAGAAAGGGCTTCTTGATTTCCTCACAGACTTGAACAAAGGCAAGACCGCAGTGACAAGCCCCATACACTTCAAAAAGCAGGAGGACCAAAACATCTTGGAATTTGCATTGCAGTACAACAGCGGCTATGATGAGAATGTTGAATCTTTTGTAAACAGCATAAAAACCGGCGAGGGTGGCACGCATGTGATGGGCTTCAGGGCAGCGCTGACAAGGGCAATAACAAACTATATAGAGAAGAATAAGATGCTAAACGGGAGAAAAGAGCTGAAGATAACGGGAGATGATGTGAGGGAAGGCCTCTCAGCAATAATAAGCATATTGATACCGAATCCAGAATTCGAGGGGCAGACAAAGGAGAAGCTCGGCAATACCAAAGTCAAGAGCATCGTCGAAAGCACTTTCTATACGCTCTTCTCCCAGTATCTTGAGGAGCATCCTGCAGACGCAAGGGCGATAGTCGAGAAGGCAGCGAATGCTGCGATTGCAAGGGAGAGTGCAAGGAAGGCAAAGGAGCTAGTAAGGAAGAAAAGCATTTTTGATGGGGCGGTGTTGCCTGGCAAGCTTGCTGACTGCCTTGAAGCTGACCCGGAAAAGAGTGAGATATTTATAGTAGAAGGAGAGAGTGCAGGCGGATCGAGCAAGCAGGGAAGGGACAAGAAAACGCAGGCCATACTTCCCCTCAGGGGCAAGATCCTTAATGTTGAGAAAGCCACCGACGAGAAGATATTCGAGAATGCAGAGCTAAGGGCGATGGTTGCTGCATTTGGCACGGGCATAAAAGAGACGTTCAATGTAGAAAACATAAGGTATAAGAAGATAATAATAATGACCGATGCAGATGTTGATGGGAGCCACATAAGGACCCTTCTCCTTACATTTTTCTACAGGTATCTGAGGAAGATTATAGAACTAGGGTATGTTTACATAGCGCAGCCTCCTCTATACAAGGTCTCGAAAGGAAAGGAAATACACTATTGTTATAGCGACGCAGAGCTTGAGGAGAAGCTGAAGGAGCTCGGCGATGATGCCAGTGTGCAAAGATATAAGGGTCTTGGAGAGATGAATCCTGAGCAATTATGGGAAACAACGATGAATCCGGAAAAGAGGATTTTAAAGAAGGTTTACATAGCCGATGCAGAGAGGGCAGACAGGCTCTTTTCTGTTTTAATGGGTCTTGATGTTGGCGAGAGAAGGAAGTTCTTGGAAGAGCATTCTACCGAGGTGGCTTCGCTGGATATATAGGTGTGGCAATGGGGAAAATAGACCAGACACAGCTTGAGGAAGAACTGCAGAAAAGTTACATAGACTATGCAATGAGCGTTATTATAGGCAGGGCCATTCCAGATGCCAGGGATGGGCTCAAGCCTGTGCAAAGAAGAATCTTGTATGCAATGTATAACATAAACAATCTCCACAACCAGCCTACAAAGAAAAGCGCAAGGGTTGTAGGAGAGTGCATAGGCAAGTACCATCCGCACGGAGACATGGCTGTATACGACGCGATAGCGCGCATGGCACAGGATTTTGCAATGAACCACGTGCTCATAGAAGGCCAGGGCAATTTCGGCTCGATTGATGGAGACCCACCAGCAGCAATGAGGTATACAGAGGTCAGGCTTACCAGCCTTGCCGAGGAGATGCTCGCTGATCTAGACAAAGATACCGTCGATTTCGTGCCGAATTTTGACAATACAGAGAAAGAACCCGTAGTCCTGCCTTCGGCAGTGCCCAACCTTCTTGTAAACGGAGCTTCGGGCATAGCTGTCGGAGTTGCTACAAGCATACCGCCCCACAACCTGGCAGAGGTATGTGATGGAATAATCTACACGCTGGAGCACGATGACACTACAGTTGATGACCTGCTTAAGATAATCAAAGGGCCAGATTTCCCGACAGGAGGAATAGCAATAATGTCAAACAATGCATATAATGGCTATAGGTTTGGCAGGGGCCAAGTGAGGGTAAGGGCAAAAGCAACGGTAGACGAGAAGAAGGGCGAGATAAGAATAACAGAGATCCCGTACAATGTGAATAAATCCGAGCTGATAAAAAACATTGTCGAGCTTGTAAAGGAGAAGAAGATAACAGGCATAGCAGACATTAGAGACGAGAGCGACAAGGAAGGCGTAAGCATAGCCATAGTGCTCAAGAACGGCGAAAGCGGAGAAAGCGTGCTTAATGCATTGTACAAGCATACGCAGCTTGAGACAACGTTTCCGATAATAAATCTCGCCGTGCTAGGAAAGAGCCTCAAGAATTTTAATCTGCTTCAGCTTATCCAAACCTTCATAAACCACAGAAGGGAAGTTATAAAAAGGAGGACAAGCTTCGATCTCAACAAAGCAAGCGACAGGGTGCACATTCTTGAAGGCCTCATAACTGCAATTTCAAACATAAACGAGGTCGTAAAGCTGATAAGGGGGAGCGCCTCTACAAACGAGGCAAGGGAAAAGCTTATGTCTGGGTTTGCCTTATCTGAAAAGCAGGCAAACGCAATACTGGATATGAAATTGAGCAGGCTAACACATCTTGAGTATGATTCAATAAATACCGAGAAATCGGGGCTGCTTGAAAAGATCAAATACTACAAAGAAGTGCTTGCAGATCCAAAGAAGGTTGATGAGGTAATAATAAACGAGACCAAGGCCTTGAAAGAGAAGTATGGAAGAAAAAGAAAAACTGAGATAATGGAGGCCGAGGAAGAAGAGATAGAGCTGAACGAAGAGGACCTTATAAGTAATGAAAAGATCACAGTAATATATACAAACTCAGGTTATATAAAGAGGCTTAGCCTTGACTCTTATAGGGAGCAGGCAAGGGGAGGAAAAGGCATAATAGCGATAAACCTTAAGGAAGGCGACTATGCAAAGCAGATTATAAACTGCTATACAAAAGACTATCTCCTTTGCATCTCAGACAAGGGCCGCGCATACTGGCTCAAGGCCTTTAGGATTCCAGAAGGTGGCAGGTATTCGGAAGGAAAGAGCATAGTAAATCTCCTTAACCTAAAGGACGAAAAGATAATTATATTGTTCCCGCTTAGGGATCTTGAAAATTCAAGCATAACGCTGCTTACAAAGAAGGGCTTAGTAAAGAAAATGAGCGCAAAGCTTTTTTCAAGGCCAAGGTCAACAGGCGTTACTGCGATAAGGTTAAGGGAAGAAGACAGCATAGTTGACGCAATATCATACTCTGCGGAGAAGTATCTATTCATAGCAACAAAGATGGGCAAATCGATAAAATTCGAGGAGAATAAGCTCAGGCAGATAGGAAGGGGAGGCATGGGAGTAAGGGGAATAAGGCTAGCAAAAGAGGATGAAGCTAAGAATATAATTGCGGGAAGCGATGTTGGCTACATCTTGACAGCCACCGAGAACGGCTATGGCAAGCTTACAGAAGTTGGCGAATATAGGGTGCAAGGAAGAGGCGGCAGCGGGGTCATAAACATAAAAATAACAGAGAAAACCGGACCGGTGGCAAGGGCAATCTTTGTCAGCGGAGAGGCAAATGTTGTTATAATAAATTCTTTGGGCGTAGCGATATACTTTGATGTCTCAAGCATAAGGGTTACAGGAAGATATGCCAGCGGCGTGAGGCTTATGAAGCTTGACAAGGGAGCAAAGATTGTTGATGTGATTGCTCTTCCGCAGGCATAATATTATTCTTCGCTCCAAAATTTTCTATATTTTATATAGTTTTTCTGCGCCTCTATCAGGTCTATGAGGAAGTTTTTATAATCGCTTCTGAGCATCTTCAGTATTCTTGCAGCTGTCTTCACCCCTATACCATATGTTGTAAGTGCAATTAGGGCCCTTTTCCCGTATTCGCTTACGAGCTCTGCAGAAGTAATCGCTTCGATATAATAAGCCTTCTCCCTCTCCGAAAGCCTTTCGCCGTTTGCGGCTTTTTTGATGACAGGCAAATATTCTTCTCTATATGCAGCTACCATCTTGCTCCCGCATGCCGGGCACGTTATCTTTTCGCCTTCTTTGATCTCCTCCATATTCCTAGAGAACCTGAACCCACAAAATGTGCAGACAAGCTCGACCTTTTTCATCTCCATGCCTTCGATAAATTCCTTTATTTCGCTCCCTCCCGGAAGCGTCGGAAGCATGAGCTCTTTGTAATAATATGAGGATTTCAGAATCTCATTTGCTAACGGGCTAGGCTTTCCAAATTCGTAAAGCACAAAATTCAATCTTCCTTCTTTCAGCGCACTTATAAATTCATCTACACGCTTAGCATCATAGTAGTTTTTGTACAAGTCTCGGAAAGTTTCGTTGTATACCACACTGCCTTTATATATCGCTATAAGCCTGTCTGCAGCGTTTTTTGTTATTGTCGCGTCTTTCTCTACAATTCCAAAGAGCTTTGCGATCTGTATGAATTTGTACCTGAAAAGCTCGGATCTAAAAACAATTTCGCTCTTGTCAAGCAGGTTCCCAATGTTATATGCCCTTAAAATCCCCAAGTCTCTCGACACATTTGGTCTTTTCCTTGCAACGCTGTGGTCTATTATTATTGAATAAGGGGTCGTCCTGATGCTTACGCTTCCTACATCTGCTGTAAATATGCTCCCTATGATCTTTCCAAGCAGCTCATTTGCAAGCCTTCCCAAAGGAGAATAAATTATTATATAATCTTCAAAGATCTCTACAGGGACCTCTCCTTTCTTTATCTTAAAATACTCTTCCTGTTCGCCGAAAAATTTCTTTGCCTCTCTTTCTAGTGATCCAGCCAAAAATTTGCTTATGCTTTCAAGATCCCTGTTTTCAAGAAGCTCAAATACTCCGCTTGCAACCTCATACGATACTGGAATATCCTCTCCTTCCCAGTCTGGTATTGCTGCCTCCAGGCTTGTAGAAGGCTCGACATATATTACTCCTTTGTCTATACTTACAACATGCCAAGGCAGGCCTTTTGAGATAAATATCGCACCCTCTTCGATATAGTTTGCAACAAACTTCTCGTCAAGAGCAGAAATGATCTTGTTTGTTACAAGGTTTTTTACCAAGAATCTCGAAATGTCAGGTATAACGCTTATATTTGAGATAAAATACCTTATCCCTTTTGAGCCTCTTGTGATTGTTTTATCATTTAGCCTTATTATGTGCTCTTCGCCAAGCACCTTGAGCACGCCATCAAAAACTTCCTTTTTCATTTTTCTAAATGGGTACGCCCTAGATACTATCTCATAAGCCTTGGCTATTTCGATTTCTCCATATTCCAGAGAGATTGCGGCAATCTGATTTGCCAGAACGTCTGCGGGGCATTCTTCAGCGCTTCTCTTTTCCATTTTTTTCTCTGTGGCGAGCCTTGCAATAGTCCCTGATTCCAGAGCGTCGAGTATGCTTCCTACAATGACCTTTCCATACGAAGAGCCGGCAAGCCCATGGCCGCTTCTTCCAACCCTTTGTATAAGCCTAGTCACCTGCTTCGGGGAGCCGTATTGTATTGCAAGGTCCACGTCCCCTATGTCTATGCCAAGCTCGAGCGAGCTTGTGGCGATGATACTCTTTATAAGGCCTTTCTTAAAAGCTTCCTCCACCCTTATTCTTTCTTCTTTATCCAGCGAGCTGTGGTGAATGGCGAGGTTTCCTATGCTGTGCAAGTTCGAAAGGTAGATAAGCTTGCTTCCAAGCGATTCGGCTACTTGCCTAGTATTGACAAATACAATGCTCTTTTTATGTTCTTTTATGAGCGAAGCGATGCGCTCTATCCTGGCTGCTGATTCCTTGTCAAGCGAAAATTTCTCTCTAAGCTCTTTGTAGCTCCACTCGGGCTCTTTTGGAAGCTCTACCTCGAATTTCATTTTTTTCTCTTCCTCGCTCTTTATTATCTTGCAGCCCCTTTCGCCAGCCAAGAACTTCGCCGCCTCATCCAAGTCGCCGATCGTGGCGCTGACCCCAATCCTTTGATAGTTGCCTGCAATCTCAGCAAGTCTTTCCAATGCTACAGAAAGCTGAGCGCCCCGCTTGTTGTAATAAAGCTCATGGAGCTCATCTACAATTACATATCTGACATTCTCCAGCGACTTCCTGAAGGATTTTGTAATAAGTATATTTTGCAAAGTCTCTGGGGTAGTTATGAGGAGCTGTGGGGGCCTTCTTGTCTGCAAGCTCCTCTCCCTTTGCGGCGTATCTCCATGCCTTATCCCTATGCTTACGCCAAACTTGGTGCAGATCTCTTCAAGCCTTTTCATGAGGTCCCTGTTCAGCGACCTCAGTGGCGTTATATATATCGCCCTAATCCCAACTTTTTGGTCCTCACTCCTCAACGCTTCTATAATTGGGAGCATTGCCGCCTCAGTTTTTCCAGTGCCTGTAGGTGCAGTAATAAGGCAGTTTTCGCCCAGCTCCACTTCTGGTATGGCAAGTTTCTGTATCTCGCTAAATTCATTGAATTTCGAAAGGAAATATTCGTAGACTTCTTTTCTTTCAGACAAAAGACCACCGCTAATCTGCGGCTAGCCAAAAAAGTTTATTATCGCATTTCCAAAAGAAGTTTTCGACTCATTGTTTATGCTGTAATTCACAGCTAGATTGACTTTCAGGCCCAGCGGCACTCCGCTTATTTGCGTATCATTTTGGTAGCAGGTTGCAGTAAAGTTTGCAGCACCATTTGGCAGTATTGTTACATTTGAGGCAGTAACTTTGCCTCTTTCGACAAAGCAGTTTATACCTTTGATTTTTACGCTTTCATTGCCAAGGTTTTTAAGCGTGAAATAAATATTGCCATTGACAAATTTGAGGTTCGTACAGCCAAAGCCCTGCAGGTTGCACGTATTTGCAAAGCCGTTTACAAAAGAAAAAGACGTGCCATTTATTCCAAATTCTGAGATAAGCTTTATGTTTGTGGGCACTGCTTGAAGTATGTAAGTTTGGTTAACAAACGAGAAAAGTGTAAGGTTGTATGGGTATATGTATGTGCTTGTCCTTATAAGCCCCCACTTTCCTATCTTGTTTGAAATCGGGAATATGTATGTGCTGCAATAGCTCCTATTTGTCAAGTTGCTTATTATTCCAAAGCAAATATCGCTTCCGATATTTTTATTTATCACAGGGAATATTACTGCATTACTAAAACTCATTATCTTCGCTGCGAAAGAAGAGTTGGTTGGAAAATAAAATTCTTTAAATTCCCCAAGATCAGATGCGTTTGCAGGAGAGAAAGAGGCAATTTTTTCAAAGCTCGTTTCATTTGGTATTGGATTTGAATAGTTCCTGCCTATAAGGCCTAGGCATGATGCATTCCCGTACATGTTCTGGTAAACCAAATTCTTTAGCCAGCCATTTGCATACCAGCTGCAGAATGTCTCATTCTTACCAAGCTTCGCATAAGTTATGTTTAAGCCGTTTACCAGTTCTTCGCTGTAGCTTGCATTGACAGCTTCGAGCGCGCTCTTGACTGCGTTCTCATTTATGCTGCCTTGCATCCATATAGAGTAAACAGAGCTTCCATTTGTGTAGTTTCCATAGGCTACGCCTATGCGGTTGATATAATTATAGGTGAGGGCGATAAGCGATGAGAAAAGAGTATAAGGAAGGTTCAAATCAGCGTAATTCAATTGGGGTATAGAATAATTCTTCGCAAAATAAAGCGCAAGCAAAGAGCCGTAAGAAGTAAGGTTAGCCTCTTCAGCGAACACAAGCCCTTTTGGACTTATTGGCGCATATGCCATAAGCGCCTCGGGCTGAGCCACATTGAGCAAGACAGTTGCCTCTGCGGTCTTCCTGTTGACCAAAGGATAGAGCTTTGCCGGATCGGCGATTGCGGTAATATTGTATGTGCCGCTTTCCTGCGGGGTAAAATTGAAGTAAAAGACTGCTTCCTTGCCGCTGGGTATGGTAAGGCTATATTCCCTGCTCAAATTCCCGTTTACAAGAACAGAGAACCCCATCCCGTTTATGTTGCTGCTTCCTATATTGCTTACCTCTATAGGCAGAGAAACAAGCTCAAACGGAAATACTTCTCCTCTTTGTGCCGAAATGTTGACTACCAAATTTATCGGAGGCTGGTATGTAAACCTTATATACAGTGCCACTATCACCACAGCAACAAAGAAGATTGCTATAAGGTAGTCTATCTTGTTCATTGCAACACTTCATTAGCCGGCTTGTTCTTGAGCTCTTTTATAGCTTCTTTTATTTTTAAGATAATATTATTATATTCTTCCTTGAATAGATTGCCTGCCCACAAATCGACATCGTACTTGTCTCCAATGCCTGGCGTTTTGAAATAAAACTTCGCCTGGCTATTTTCTACTATTCCCATCTTTTTGAGTCTTAGCAAGTGATATCTCAATGTCTTCTCGTTGATAGGCTGCCAATTCGCGCTTATGTATTTGGTAAGGCTCTCAACATCTGGATCCTCCCGTTTGATAAACTGAAAATAAAGCAGAGCATCGAGCACAGCAATGGCGCTAAGCCTAGATTCGCCAGGGTTTATTATGCCTAGCGAGAGCGCAAGCCACCTCGCTATGGAGCGCCTGGTCTCAAGCACCTCCTTTGTAAGCCTCATATCCCTTAGGGTGATCTCGTTTTCTATAAGCTCGGCTTCGTTTAGCATTAGCCCACCTTTGGATGATATTTATTTAAAGAATAAATTATATATACAATTGCAATGGAGCTTTATGTAGGAACATCTGGCTGGCTTTACAGCTGGAATGAGGGAAGAAGCCTCGACTGGTATGTAGCAAGCTCAGGGTTAAACGCTGTAGAGCTCAACGCCAGCTTTTACAGATTTCCTTATCCAAACCAAGTGAAGCATTGGGCTAGCATAGGCAAAGACCTCGCCTGGTCTATAAAGGTAAACAGGCTCATAACGCACCAGTACAAGCTCAGCAAAAATTCGTACGGCACGCTTAAGAAGTTCTTCAACCTTTTCTCCCCGCTCGAGAAGAGCATAAGCTACTATCTGTTCCAGCTTCCACCTTCGGTAACACCCAACATAATCGGCAATGTAGAGGATTTGCTCAAGCATTTCCCCATAAAGGAGAAATTTGCCCTTGAAGCTAGATCAGATGCATGGCTCAACGAAGAGGTCTACAAAAAGCTTTCTGAAATCGGAGTAACATTTGTAAGCATAGATGCGCCATTTGCAAAGGTTATAAAGAAAACCTCCGACAACATCTATCTCAGGCTGCACGGGAGGAAGAGCTGGTACAGCTACAACTATTCAGAAAAGGAGCTGGCAGAGGTGCTTTCAATGATTAAAGGTGAAAAGCCCAGAAAAGCATTCATATTTTTCAACAACAACCACGATATGCTCAGCAACGCAAGAAAAATGCTGGAGCTCGCGAAATAAACAAGATATTTTAACGTTTTTGCTTTAATAATTAAAGCATGAAAATCTCAATAAGCGCAAGTAGCAATCCCGGCGAAATTATAGCATTCAGGAAGAATGAAGTGAATTTTTTGGTCAAGTTCAGCGTTGATGAGGAGAAGCCCTACTGGATAGAGGCATTGGTCAGCGTACCACATCCGCTTTCTCTTGCGCCGGATAGGCCTTTGAATGAAGGCAAGATGAACGTGGGTATACTCTCAGGAAATAGCAAGGAAAAGAGGTTCAAAGTTTTTTCAAACAATGATGTTTATCCAGATTTGTTTGTGATAAGGATAACAGCATTAGCATATGACAGCGAAGGCGCAGTGGCGGCAAGAGAAGAGGCAAAATACGAGCTGGCATGCAGTGAGAAGAATGGTAAGGTACTTTAAAATCTACGATTCAAACGAAGTGCTCTTTGTCACGGTAGACGACAGCGGTGCGGTAATAATAAGGGACAAAAGCGGCAAAAAGGTCTTTTTGTCAAGATATCAGGCAAAGCTTATGAAATTTGGCATAGAAAATATACTGAAAGAAAAGATTAAAAAGGAAGGCAGCGATGTGCACGTGGAAGAAATAAGCAAGGAAGAGATGGAAAATTCTTTAGGTGCGTGATCTTATGGAAAACCAAAACGGAAAAGGCGAAAGTCAAGACGATATAGAAAAGATGATCAAGGACTACCAGATCCTGGAAGAGCAGATAAGGGCATATTCCCTTCAGCTCCAGGATCTCCAGCTCCAAAAATCAGAAGCGGAGACAGCCAAGGCCGAGGTAGAGAAGGCAGCAGGCAAAGTATACCTGGCAATAGGCGGAGTAATAGTAGAAACGGACAAAGAGAAAGCGCTTGCAAATCTCAAGGAAAAGAGCGAGAACCTGGATATGAAGATACAGATGGTGAATAAGCAGCTCTCAAGCCTTAAGTCAAAGGAGAAAGCGATAAAAGACAAGCTTTCAAGCTTGCAGCAGCAGTGATTTATTGAGGATAATAAGCTTTGATGAGCTTTTGCAGTTTTTCAGGAACAATTCTGAAAAGAAGTTCTTGTTTACTTTTCATTCCATAGGGGATAGGGATGCCGTAGGCTCAGCAATTGCCTTTTCAAAGCACTTTAAACACGTAAGAGTAGGCACTCCTGATTTCATAACGACGAATGCAAGGAGAATGCTAAAAGAAGTCGGCTACGGCGAAGAACTGGGTGTAGCATCATTGGAAGATATAGACGCAGTTGTTGTTTTCGATGCAAATACATTGGATTCGCTCGGCCAACTAAAGGAAGGTCTTCTCGCATTTAAGGGCTATGTTGTATTTATAGACCATCATCTGCTCGGCGAGGAAAAGCTTGGCAACAATTTCCTCTTTTACTCTGACGAATCGTACAACTCCACATCAAGCATAATCTACGACTTGATTCTAAAGATGGGTCAAAAAGTAGATAAAGAAGAAGCCATTCTTTTGCTTAATGGAATAATCTCCGATTCTGCAGATTTCAAAAATGCGACATACTATACCTTCATGCAGATAGGCGAGCTTCTCAAGATATCTGAGATGACATATGCAGGCATAATGGAATATTTTCATGAAAGCATCCCTCTTGAGAATAGGTTTTCAACGATGAAAGACCTCTACTCTTCCAATATCGAGATAATAGGCAAGAAGTACATACTCGTCTATGGGCGTTCTGAGATGCATGCAAACATTGCAGCGGATATGGCAATGAAAGTGGGGGCAGACGCATCTCTTTTCTGGATGGTCTCCGAGAAAGAGGCCACTATTTCGGCAAGGCTTAGACCCCCTCTTGATAAAAAGCTTTCTTTGCACCTTGGAAGAGTGATGCAGCATGTCTCTGGGTTACTGCAAGGCAACGGCGGAGGGCATCCATGCGCCGCAGGCGCTTACGGGCCAGCAAAAGAAAATGTGGAAAGAGCGGCAAAGCAGGCGCTCGAAGAGATAAGGGCCGCGCTTTTGAGAAATTAGTTTATATTTTTATTGCCAAGTTGATAGCATGAGAATTGCCATACTCTCCGATTTCCACCTTGGGTACGAGAGATTTTATGATGACGCTTATATACAGGCGCAGGAAGCGCTTTCCAAGGCAAGCGAACTTGCTGATGCGCTCATAATACCTGGAGACATATTTGACAACAGGTCCCCAAAGCCTGAGGTGCTAGCGCAGGGCATAAACCTTTTCAGGAGCCTTCTAACTAAGGAGTGGAAAGCAAAGGTGGTGAGTTTTGAAGGACCAAGGAAGATATTCACAGACTTGCCTATTTTGGCAATACCAGGCACCCACGAAAGGCGTGCCGAAAACGCAGAAAACGCAGTCGGGCTTCTAAGCCTTGCTGGCTTGCTTGTTGACATAAGCGAGGCAAGGGCGATAATAGAAAAGGATGGAGAAAAAGTAGCAGTATACGGCATAGGCGGAATTTCTGAGGAGAGATTCAGGGACTTCCTAAAAGAAAAGGAGATAAAGCCTGCGGAATCGATGTTCAACATACTGATATTCCACCAATCAGTATATGACCTCATGCCCTTTGACAAGAACTTCATATATTTAGAAGAGCTTCCGAAAGGGTTCGACCTTTACATAGATGGGCACATCCACTCAAAGTACGAGGGCACTGTGCATTCAAAGCCGTTCCTCATACCCGGAAGCACAGTTCTTACCCAGCTAAAGGAGGAGGAAACAGCAAAGAAAGGCTTTTTCATATTCGACACAAAAAGTATGGAACACGAGTTTGTAGAAATAAATTCGAGGAATTTTTTTGTTGTGAAAGTTGACATAACAGGAAAGCCTCCTTCTTCTGTTCTAGCCGACGCAGAGAGGGCGATCGCCAAGCTGGCAGAATCATATAGCAAGCCAGTGATAAGGGTTATACTTATAGGAGAGGCAAGCAGCGGTTTCAAGCAAGCAGATTTCGAGCTCTTTGCACTAGCCAAAAAATTCGAGGACAAGGCGATAGTTGAGGTAAGCAAGAACATAAAGGACAAAGAGGTGGATGCTGAGATAGACGAGGTGAGGAGCAGAGCCATAGAGAATCTTTCTATAAAGGACTACGGCACAGGGATTTTCATTCAGAAGCTCAGCGAGAATGGCTACAAGCTGGAGGTAAATCCCTCTGTCCTCTTCGAAATACTGAGTTCTGAGAAGAACAAGGAAAAGGCAACAAGCAAGGCTCTCTCAAGCATCTTCAAGGAGTAATTATATAATCTTGTTTTTATACTTCCAATATTTGTACAGCTCTGCAAGTGCAGAAGCCGCAGCCATTGGCGAGTCATAGACCGGCAAGCCCGAGCTTTCCATCATTATCTTGTGCGTTTGCGTGTAATCCGAGCCGACAGTTATCGCAATCATGGGCTTGTCTATATTCTTCTTGAAGTAAATGAGCTTCGAAGCAACAGTCGAATCCGCGCCTGGGGTTTGGAACAAGACTATAACGATAAGCATATCTACATTCGGGTCTTTCGATACTATTGAGAGTGCGTCGCTGTATCTTTTTTCATCTGCGTCCCCTGCAAGGTCAAGAGGATTCCTTATGTTTACAATGCTTGGCATGACCTTTCTAAGCTCTTTCTTTGTTTCGTCGCTGAACTCGGCTAGTTTGAGGCCGTTAACATAGACAGCGTCGGTGGTAAGGACACCTGTGCCACCACCGTTTGTTATTATTGCAACCCTGTTCCCTTTTGGCAGTTCTTCGCTTGAGAATATTTTTGCAAAATAAAGCAAGTCATCAAGGTCCTTTGCCCTTACGAGGCCAAATTGCTTGAATACGGCTTCATATGCCTCGTTGTTTCCGGCAAGCGCAGCGGTATGTGAGTGCGCAGCCTGCATGCCCTCTTCTGTTATTCCGCCTTTTATTACAATGATGGGTTTTACCTTGCTTACCTTCTTCACAACTTCTATGAACTCCTTGCCTCTCTTTATACCTTCTATATACATGACAATGACCTTTGTCTTCTTGTCATGCAGAAGATATTCGAGCAAATCCACCTCATCAACATACGCAGCATTTCCATATGATATGAATTTTGCAAGCCCAAAGCCTTCTTTTGCTATGAGATCAAGAATGGTGCTCCCCACCGCCCCGCTTTGCGAGACAAAACTTACTCCTCCTACATGCGGCCTGCTTAGCTTGTATGTCGGCAAAAAGAGCGTGTCTATCCTTGATTCAGGATCCATTATGCCAAGGCAGTTTGGCCCAAGCATCGCTATATTGTACTTTTTAGCTATCTCTACAATCCTGTTCTGCAATTCTACTTCGCCTATCTCAGCGAATCCCCCGCTTATCACGACAGCGCTTTTAACTTTCGCTTTGCCGCATTCTTCCAAGACTGTCGGCACCACCGGAGCAGGCACCGCTATCACTGCGAGGTCTATGGGCTTCTTTACCTCAAGCACGCTTCTATATGCCTTTAGCCCTATTATATTTTCCCCGGGTTTTATGCTGTTGTTTATAGGATAAAGCTTCCCCAAAAAGCCGGCATCAACATAATTTTGGAGTATTATATGGCCAACCTTATCAGGATCCCTGGAAGCGCCTATCACAGCAACGCTTTTTGGATTCATCATTGGTCTTAGATCTACTCTCAAGCAATCACTCTATTACCCTGAGGTCAACAGCGTCATAGCTGTTTTGCCTTATTATTATTGGATTGAGGTCAAGCTCCTTTATCTCGTTTTCCTGGAGCATCTTTGAAACCTTCATGAGAAGTTCAACAACCATTTTCTCAGCCTTTCCGTTGTAGGTTATGACATCTCTTGACCTCAGTTCGCTGATCATTTTTTCGGCATCGTATCTTTCTATGGGGCAAACACGGAGCGAAAAATCTTTGAAAGCCTCAACAAAAATTCCTCCCAGGCCAAGAAGTATGAGCTTGCCGAACTGGTCATCTTCCCTCCCGCCTATTACCATCTCAACTCCTGGCTCTGCCATCTTTTGGGCAAGTACCTTGAACGGCGCATAAGGTTTTGCCTTCTTAATGAGCGAATTGAATGAG
>JBAMLQ010000076.1:2218-2851 GCA_039793505.1 Candidatus Micrarchaeia archaeon | reverse complement strand
CTCTTCCCGAAAGGCTTCGGCAAAGTTTTCTTCTCCAATTCAGGCACAGAGGCAAACGAGGCGGCGCTTAAGTTTTCAAGGATATTTACCAAAAGGCAGTATACACTTGCATTTTACAACGCGTTTCATGGCAGAACGCTTGGATCGCTCTCCCTTACAGCTTCAAAAAACGTTCAGAGGACAGGCTTCGGGCCTTTTAACTCTACAATACACGTTCCGTTTGCATATTGCTATAGGTGCCCTTTCCATATGGAATACCCTTCATGCAACTTTGCTTGCATAGATTATATAAAAGATTACCCGCTGAGCAAGGAGGTTTCTCCAAGCGAGGTCGCTTCGATATTTGTAGAGCCTGTACAGGGGGAAGGAGGCTACATAGTGCCACCCAAGGATTATTTCAAAAAGCTCAAAGAGCTGGCTAAGGAAAACGGAATTCTGCTCGTCGATGACGAAGTGCAAGCAGGGTATATGAGGACTGGGACTTTCCTTGGACTTGACAATTTTGGCGTTGAGGCCGATATTTATACCATGGCAAAATCTCTTGGAGGGGGCTTGCCTATAGGAGCAACAATTTCCAGAAATTCCCTAGGAACAATACCGCCGGGATCGCATGCAAACACATTTGGAGGCAAC
>JBAMLQ010000076.1:0-2208 GCA_039793505.1 Candidatus Micrarchaeia archaeon | reverse complement strand
CAACCTCATATCGATAGCTGCTGCGGAAGCATCGCTAAACTATGTGAAAAGAAACATGAAAAGCCTGAGCCATGGCATAAAGAGGAAAGGCAATTATATAATGAAAAGGCTGAACGAGATGAAGGAAAGATACGAGATAATAGGCGATGTAAGGGGCATAGGACTTATGATAGGCGTCGAATTTGTAAAAGACAAATACTCCAAGAAATATGGTATAGAAGAACGAGACAAGGTGCTAAACGAGTGCTTTAACAACGGACTTCTCATGCTTCCTACAGGCGTTTCTGCAATCAGGGTAATTCCTCCGCTCACAGTAAAGGATTCGACAATAGAAAAGGGTCTGGAGATATTTGAAAATGCTGTAAAGAAGGTTTCAAATAAAGTTTGAAAGGCTGAACTGCTTCGTAGGCACTTCTGTGGCGTTGAAGAGATTGTAGATCTCGTCTCTTATCAGTTCGAGCCTCTGCTTTATGTATGGTTCTATCTTGTATTTTTCTGCAAGGGCGAGCGCCATGGTGAGATATTTTTCTATTCCGCCTTTTGAAACAGTGAGAAGAAGCTTGCCGCCGTCTTTTGGGCACTTTCCTGAAAGCGGCACCCTCCTGTATTTTGTGTTGCAAACGCTGCAGCGGAACTCCTGCTTTGAGAAAGTGTGCAGGTTTCCTATTAAATCAGGTATGAAATGACTTATTATGAGCCTCTTCGCCGCATCTTTTTGGTCCACGCATTTGAGCATGTCCATGAGCCTAAACTCAGCATCTACCTTCTCCTGCATTGTCTTGAGCGTTGTATAGGTGCTTTTCTTGGGCGCATCTTCTATTGCGTTCTTCCCAGATAGATGCGTGAACTTTAAATCGTAGAATCTGTTTTCCTTGCCGAGCCTGTCCTTGACAGTTTCTATCTCTATATCCCCTGGCGAAGGATAGCTATAGCTTTTCTGGTAAAACTCGAGAGGATAAGAGTCAACAACCTCCATCGCATGAACCTCGTCATCGACTTCCTCAGGCATGACGTGTATAGTGAGTATAAGCGGCGCATCCATAGTGCCCCCTATTGTAGTGGGCAGGTACTCTCTGGAGAAGTTTATAAGTGCGTCAAGAAGGAGCATTGTTGTATCTTCATCTCCATCGCAGTTTCTTCTCCTTGCTGTAATCATATATGGATGTGCAAAGCCAACGTTTGCATCTGTAAAGCCTATTATCCTACCCATAACACCGCATGAAGTATGCGGCGACAATGTAATTACAAGTTCTCCGACAAGGTCATTTATGCTTTTTGCATTGTAGTATGGCTCAAGGCCGTAGAAGCGAATAAGCAGATCGTCGACGAAGTTTGCAGCCTTGAGAAGATAATCTGCCCCCCTTCTGTTCAATATAACGTCCTGATGCTTCAGCTCCACAAGCTGGTCTCCATTCTTCAGCTCATTGCCGTAAATATCGGTATCGTAGCCTAATTCTTTGAGCTTTTCAACGCTTATTCCCATCTCGCTTGGATAGAAATGAGTTATAGGCACGTCTGTTGCATCGAACCTTATGGTACCATCCTTGAAGATATATACATTGTGCATGCTTCTCAGTATGCCCTTTTCTATGGGCTCTGGCACTTTGTCCTTGTTTGTAAGGCCTCTTACCCCCTTTATTATCTCTGGCATCTTTCCTATGCGGAGCCTTTTTATCGCATCTGAAACCAGGCTTTTTATATCTATATTCCTCGTGCTGTAGCCTACCGTATCGCTCCCACATCTTTCACATTTCAGGCTGTATGTATGGTAGCCGCACTTTGGGCAAACCCTCTCTACCCTAGCCCTTGCACCACAAGATGAGCAGTATGGAATGGTAGTGTATCTGCCACACACGCTACATTTATAGCTTGCAATCTCAACCTCAATTCCCTTGTTGCTGAATTTCTTTTCATCAAAAATATATGCCTTAGAAATATTTCTTTCCTTGCCGCCATATTCTCCAATTGGGAAGAGCACATTAGGTGCTGGCTTCATGAGCCTTTCGCGAGCCTTCTCGGGCCTACCCACCCTTGCACCTATATATGTTGATCTTTTTGGAATCTTGAATGGGGAAACTGCATTTACAGCGTCAAGGGTGTTTTTGTAGTTAGCATAGTTGTCCATTACTTTTTCGCTTATTTCGAGCTCACCATCTAACCCTTTTGCAAACCCCAGGCTTGCGATGAGGGACTGCGCATAAGGGCCTT
>JBAMLQ010000075.1:0-2893 GCA_039793505.1 Candidatus Micrarchaeia archaeon | reverse complement strand
TGTTTAGATTCTTTGGCAAAGATTACCCTATAATTTAAAAGATAAGTGAAAATGGGGATATAACATATCATGTACTTAATACTGGACAGTTTTCGGATCCTGAGAGTTTAGCTGTTGAGAGTGCAGCAAATAATATGAATAAAATAACAACTGATTTTGCAAATAAGGTTGTACAAAATACATTAAAAACAGCAACAGATAAAGGACTACTGCCAAAAGATGTAGCAGATCATTATACTGAAACTCTATCTATGACACGTAAAGCAATGGGATTAAGCGAAAAAATACCAAAACCACAAAGCTTTAATCTCCATATGGATAGAAATCTATATTCAGATGAAGAAATTGCAAGGATGCAAAAAGCTATAAAAGCTGTTAATGACAAGTTTGGGTTATATGGATCATCAACAGTAGGTGTCAATTTAGATGAAATTTTCAAGCAGATAGGGAAGGTTCTATTTAGAGGTGCTCATGATATAGATATTACTACACTCCCATTAACTACTGCTAATCCAGAAGAAGCCGCCAAAACAATAGCAGAAATAATGGGTCCAGGTTATAGGGTAAGTCCATCCAATCCTAATGTTGTTGAGCGCATTGTAGATGGACAAAAAGTATTTGATATACACGGAGGAGAAGAACTGCCTGAATCACAGTCACAACCGATACCTAAAACTGAGTTTGGTCTAACACATAAAGGATATATAACTATAGACGGAATTAAGGTTGCACCTTTGTATAATACACTTTTAGATAAGGCATTTTCTTCATTAACTCCTAGAATAAATCCAGAAACGGGTGAGTTTGTAATAGCTCCTGCAGCTGCGAGGTCTACAGTTGCAAAGAGTGATCTCGCTGATTTGTATGCAATAATGCGTATAGTTATACAAGCCACCGGTGGAGATCCTAGCCAAATAGATGCAATGGCAGCTAGAGCCGTTGATTTGGGTTTCATGCCAAAAGGTGCTTATGAAAATGCACTTAATAACCCGAGTGTAATAGATGAAGCATATGCACAAATGTATTCAACTATTGCAAAAGAAACTGAATCTTCTCCTTATTCATCTTCTTTAGTTAATTTAGGAAACAGATATTCTTCACCTTCTGCGAATCTTTATTCTTCGCCGTCTATGCAATCAGGCTTAATCAGCTATCCTTCTTCTACCCCATACATACAAGAATATGCAAGTAGTCCATCGACACCAATAAGCGAAACATCTTATAGTCTCTCTGGAAGCCCAAGCTCAAGCATAACTAGTACTAACATACCTTCAAGTTCACCATACAACTATCCTTCAAGCAGATCTATTGATTTATCATCAAATAGCAGATCTATTTCAAGCCCTTCAGAAAGCAGATCTATTTCAAATCCGCCAAGTAGTAGTTCTGCTAATTCTCCATCAGTAAGCTCGCCATCTTATAGCTTGTCGCCATCTAGCCCTTCAAATATTCCATCTTATTCACTACCTTATAGCCCATCTCCAACCCCATCATATTCCTTATCATCAACTTCGCCTTCAAGTTCGCCATTAGGTTCACCCTATTTATCGACTACGTGGCCTACACGTAGGCTTTTTCCATTGTCCCAATTCCCTCTAAATTTGGGGTATGCTACCGTTTCCAGACCTGCCTTCTACGATGCCTTCGGCTTGGCCAACATGTATTCGCCAAGCCTGTTGGTTGTGCTGAACCCAGAGCTTGAGCCTTTGGCTGAGCAGAGCTATTCGCCTTTGACTCAGCTTGCAAGCCTGAGGCCTCAGCGTGTGCCTTCGGGCCAAAGCCTCTGGCCTCAGCCTGTGGGCGAGGTTAGAGAGGTAAGCACAATGGAGAAGCCCATAGCCGCTGGCACAAGCTACAACGCCGCAACCAACTCAATAGCAAATAATTATAATCCAATAAGAGTAACATATTCACAGCCGAGCACAAGTAGCAGTGAAAATCTTGTCTCAATAATGCCAGATCCAGACACGCTGATGAGCTTACAAAATATACAACAAGCGATGTCTAAGCAGGCGTCTCTCATTGGTGGCGAGCAAAATTACGTTTCTCCTTTTGGGCTTGCCAACTATAATAGCTTCAAGGATCAATTAGAGCAGTTAAGGAAGAATTTCGCATCGCAACTTCAAGAAGCACAGCAGGCAATAAAGAACCAGCTTACAAACCACGTAATAAGCAACAATCCGCCTTTGCAGATAACAAGCATAAACAACGGCATAATGAATGCGAGAATGCTTATACCAACAGGCAGCCAGCTCATGCAGACGCTTGGAGCCAAGCAATTGCTTGGCTTGCTCAACCAAATAAACCCAGCCAGATTTCCTGCTTCGTTCATAGAATTTGGAAATAGGAAGCAGTTGTTTGAAAAGATAAACAATTTAAACTTTGAGGATATAATAGCTATAATGTCAAGGCTCAATGTAATGCAGAGGTTTGAAGTATTTACAGCAATGGGCTTGCCACTTGATGAAGCATGGCAGCTTGCCACTACAAACAACCCATTCTTGTATCCTTTTGAAAATCTTGCTTCAATAAAGAAAAAGGTAAGAGCATGAGTGCAATCGATATATTTACCGCTGTGGTAATAATAGGATTTGTGTTAGGCTTGCTTTTGATGATTGTTTCTTTTATAGGACTTACAGGAATGGGTGCAATTAAGGAACTAAATAATGTAACAAGTCAAAATCCCGTAGGCTCTACTATTGTCAGTTTTGGCAATAGTTTCTATACTTTCTTCCCTTCTCTTACCGTAATCTTCGTATTTATTCTAATAATTGAAAGCTGGATGCTTAGTGCCTTTTTGAAATCGCACCCACTTGCAGCAGTCGTCGGTATAGTTTTCCTTGTCTTTTACACAATAATAAGCTTCTTTATATCAAACTATGCAGTTATGTTG